>JAYSCA010000175.1:0-5730 GCA_041915165.1 Ideonella sp. | reverse complement strand
GGGCTGGAGATCCGGGGGGCGCGGGACAGGGCTGCGGACACGTTCAGGGGCTCCTTGGCTATACTCACCCGATTGTATCGAGCGTCAGCCGGCTGTTTTCCCGTGGGTCCACGGGCGGAACTGTCGGGGCGCCAGCCGTTTCCCCGATGACGTTGCGCATCCATAACACGCTCACCCGTCAGGTTGAGCCCTTCACCCCCATCGAACCCGGCCGCGTGCGGATGTACGTCTGCGGCATGACCATCTACGACCTGTGCCACATGGGCCATGCGCGGATGATGATGGCGTTCGATGTGGTCTACCGCTGGCTGCGGGCCAGCGGCTACGACGTCACCTATGTGCGCAACATCACCGACATCGATGACAAGATCATCCGTCGCGCCCTGGACCGCGGCATCAGCATCCGGGCGCTGACCGACGAGATGATCGCCGCGATGCGGGCCGACATTGCCGCGATCGGCATCACGCCGCCGACGCACGAACCGCGGGCCACCGACTACATCCCCCAGATGCTGTCGATGATCGGCACGCTGCAGGCCAGGGGCCTGGCCTACCAGGGCGACAACGGTGATGTCAATTTCGCCGTGCGGCGCTTTCCGGGCTACGGCAAGCTCAGCGGCAAGTCGCTGGACGATCTGCGGGCTGGCGAGCGTGTCGCCGTCGGCGACGGCAAGCAGGACCCGCTGGACTTCGTGCTCTGGAAGGCCGCCAAGCCCGAGGAGCCCGAGGATGCCAAGTACGCGTCGGCGTTCGGGCCGGGGCGGCCGGGCTGGCACATCGAGTGCTCGGCCATGAGCTGCGCGCTGCTGGGGCCGCATTTCGACATCCATGGCGGCGGGCTGGACCTGCAGTTTCCGCACCACGAGAACGAGATCGCCCAGAGCGAGGGGGCCAACGAGCAGCCCTTCGTCAACGTCTGGATGCACAACGGCTTCCTGAACGTGGACAACGAGAAGATGTCCAAGTCGCTGGGCAATTTCTTCACCATCCGGGATGTGCTGAAGGACTACGACGGCGAGACGCTGCGCTTCTTCATGCTGCGCACGCACTACCGCAGTCCGTTCAACTTCAGCGACGCCCATCTGGACGACGCCCGGCAGGCGCTGCGCCGCCTCTACACCGCGCTGGCACCGTACGAGGCGCAGGCTGCCGCGGCGGTGGACTGGTCTCTGCCGGCCGCGCAGGCGTTCCGCGCCGCGATGGACGATGACTTCAACACGCCCGGCGCGATGGCCGTGCTGTTCGAGCTGGCCAGCGAATTGAACCGCAGCGCCCAACCCGCGCTGGCGGGCCTGCTCAAGGGGCTGGGCGAGGTGCTGGGCATCCTGCAGCAGTCGCCCGCAAGCTTCCTGCAGGCGGGGACCGCGCTGGATGCGGCCACCATTGAGGCCCGCATTGCCGAGCGGCAGGCGGCCAAGGCCGCGCGGGACTTCGCCACCGCCGACCGCATCCGCGACGAACTCGCCGCGGCCGGGATCCTGCTGAAGGATTCGCCGCAAGGCACCACCTGGGTGAAGGCCTGACGTGGCAGATGCATCCAGTCTAGGCGTCACCCCGGGTTACTGGGACGACGCCTGCAAGTACCTTTCCAAACGCGACCGGGTGATGAAGAAGCTCATCCCCCAGTTCGGCGAGGCTCGTCTGCAAAGCCGGGGCGACGCCTTCACCACGCTGGCGCGCTCGGTGGTTGGGCAGCAGATCTCGGTCAAGGCGGCCCAGTCGGTCTGGGACAAATTTGCCGCTCTGCTGGGCGGGCCGTCCTACGCGATTGATCCTACGCTGGTCCTGGCGCAGGAGACCCCTAGCTTGCGCGCTGCCGGCCTGTCGGCCCGCAAGGCAGAATACCTGCGGGATCTGGCCAGGCATTTCGTCGAGGGCGAGGTTCATGTGCCGCAATGGCAGCACATGGAAGATGAAGCCATCATCGATGAACTGGTGGCGATCCGTGGCATCGGCCGCTGGACGGCCGAGATGTTTCTGATCTTCCACCTCATGCGCCCCAACGTGCTGCCACTGGATGACCTGGGCCTGCTCAAGGGCATCAGCAACCGCTACTTCAGCGGTGAGCCCGTGTCGCGCGCCGAGGCGCGTGAGCTGGGAGAAGGCTGGGCGCCGTACCGTTCGGTGGCCACCTGGTACCTGTGGCGCAGCCTGGATCCGCTGCCCGTCGATTACTGATCTCTTTGCGCTTGAAAAAGGAGTACCCGCCCATGAGCAAGCGACACTTCCTGGACTTTGAACAGCCGATCGCCGAACTCGAGTCGAAGATCGAAGAACTGCGCTACGTTCAGAACGAGTCGGCGGTGGACATCTCGGAAGAGATTGATCGGCTGGACAAGAAGAGCCTGCAGCTGACCAAGGACATCTACACCCAGCTGTCGCCCTGGCAGGTCACGCAGATCGCCCGCCATCCCCAGCGTCCGTACACGCTGGACTACGTCAACGAGATCTTCACCGACTTCCAGGAACTGCACGGCGACCGCGCCTTCGCGGACGACCAGTCCATCGTCGGGGGCTTGGCCCGTTTCAATGGGCAGGCCTGCATGGTGGTGGGTCAGCAGAAGGGCCGGGACACCAAGGAGCGCGCCGCGCGCAACTTCGGCATGCCGCGGCCCGAGGGCTACCGCAAGGCCTTGCGCCTGATGAAGCTGGCCGAGAAGTTCGGCCTGCCGGTGTTCACCTTCGTGGACACCCCGGGCGCCTATCCTGGCATTGGCGCCGAGGAGCGTGGCCAGTCCGAGGCCATCGGCCGCAACATCTTCGAAATGGCCCAGCTCGAGGTGCCGATCATCACGACGATCATCGGTGAGGGCGGTTCCGGTGGTGCGCTGGCGATCAGCGTCGCCGACCAGGTGCTGATGCTGCAGTTCTCGGTCTATTCCGTCATCTCGCCGGAAGGCTGCGCCTCCATCCTGTGGAAGACGGCTGAACGTGCGTCGGATGCCGCGGAGGCCCTGGGCATCACGGCTCACCGTCTGAAGGCGCTCGGCCTGATCGACAAGATCGTCAACGAGCCCGTGGGCGGTGCCCACCGCGATCCCAAGCACATGGCCACCTCGGTGAAGCGGGCGCTGGTCGATGCGCTGCGGCAGGTGTCCGACCTGTCGGTGCCGGATCTTCTGGCGCGCCGCTATGAGCGCCTGAAGTCCTACGGCCGTTTCACCGACACCTCGGCGCGCTGAGACCATGGCCGCCGCACCGGCGGCCCCCGTGCTCGCCGTGGCCTTCAGCGGTGGGCGTGATTCGACCGCCTTGCTGCACGCCGTGTGGCGTCAGGCCCGGGGCACCGGGCTGCGGGTGGTGGCCTTGCATGTCCACCACGGCCTGATGCCTCAGGCCGACCGCTGGCTGGCCCAGGCCCGCGCACAGGTGCACCGCTGGGCCGCCGGCGACGCGGCACTGCAGTTCCGTGCCCGGCGCCTGACCACGCGGCCGGTGGCCGGCGAGAGCGTGGAGGCCTGGGCCCGGCGCGAACGTTACGCCGCCTTGGCCGAGCTGGCCCGGGCCGAAGGGGCCGACACGGTGCTGTTGGCACACCACCGGCGTGACCAGGCCGAGACCGTGCTGCTGCAGGCCCTGAGGGGCGCGGGCCCGAGGGGCCTGGCGGCCATGCCGCGGCTGATCTGGCGTGACGGCCTGTGCTGGATCCGCCCCTGGCTGGATCAGCCGGCCGCGGCGATTGCGCACTACGTGGCCCGGCACCGCCTGCGGCACGTGGAAGACGACAGCAACCAGGATCTTCGCTTCGCGCGCAACCGCATTCGTCAGGCCGTGCTGCCGGTGCTGACGCAGCACTTTCCGGCGGCTTCGGAGGCCCTGGTGGCGGTGGCCCGGCACAGCCAGGCGGCGGCCCAGTTGATCGACGAGGTGGCTCAGGCCGATCTGCATCAGCTGGGCGGCCAGCCAGACCGGCTGCCCTTGCAGGGATGGGCCCAGCTGTCGCTGGTGCGTCAGCAGTTTGCGCTGCAGACCTGGCTGCGGCAGGCCGCCGGGCACTTTCGACTGCCGCCACCGCACGAGGCGCTGCAGGCGCAGATGCTGGCGCGTCTGGGGCGGCCTGGCGCCGCCCGCTGGTCGTCCGAAGGAGGACTGGTCTGGCAGCTCTATCGCGGCGTCTTGTCGGTCACACAGACCGGGACGGTGGCCTCCTCGGTGGCGCCCGCCGCACCGACCTCGGGATGGCCGCTGCGGGGCGTGGCACCGGTCCGTGTCCCCGCCTGGCCGGGCATGCTTCGCTTTGAACCGGCTGCGGCCGGAGGGCTCAGCCCGTCTCTGTTGGAAGAGGCCTGGCTCCTGCCGCGCCAAGGAGGGGAAACGTTTCAGCGGGGCCCGGGGCGACCGCCGCGCAGCCTGAAAAAACAGTTCCAGGCGGCCGGCGTGCCCGCATGGCTGCGCGATGCGCCGTTGCTGTGTCGCCGGGACCCGGATACCGGTCAGCCCGTCGTGTTGTTCGTGCCCGGGCTGGGGGTGGATGCCCGCCACCAAGCGGCCCCAGGCGCACCCCAGTGGCGGCCGGTTTGGACGGCCGACCGGCGGGAAACCACCAACGATCCCATAGAATAGGGGGTTTGCGTGGTCGCGAAGCGGCTGTGCAAGCCTTTCGCCCACATGGGCGCCGTCGCTACATTCGCAACCTCATGGCTTTGATCGTACACAAATACGGCGGCACGTCGATGGGCTCGACCGAGCGCATCCGCAATGTCGCCAAGCGCGTGGCCAAATGGGCCCGCGCGGGCCACCAGATGGTCGTCGTCCCGTCGGCAATGAGCGGGGAAACCAACCGCTTGCTGGGCCTGGCCAAGGAAGTCTCTCCCGCCAAACAGACGCCCGCGATGCTGCGTGAGCTGGACATGATCGCCTGCACTGGCGAGCAGGTCTCGGTCGGGCTGTTGTCGCTGGCGCTGCAGGCCGAAGGCATGGAAGCCGTCAGCTATTCCGGCTGGCAGGTGCCCATCAAGACCGATTCGGCCTACACCAAGGCCCGCATCGAGAGCATCGACGACACCAAGGTGCGCGCCGACCTGGCGGCTGGCAAGGTGGTCGTGATCACCGGCTTCCAAGGCGTGGACGAAGGGCAGAACGTCACCACGCTGGGCCGTGGCGGCTCGGACACTTCGGCGGTGGCGATTGCCGCGGCGATGAAGGCCGACGAGTGCCTGATCTTCACCGACGTGGACGGGGTCTACACCACCGATCCGCGCATCGTCCCCGAAGCCCGTCGTCTGAGCACGATCAGCTTCGAGGAAATGCTGGAAATGGCCAGCCTGGGCTCCAAGGTGCTGCAGATCCGCTCGGTCGAGTTCGCCGGCAAGTACCGCGTGCCGCTGCGGGTGCTCTCCAGCTTCACCCCCTGGGATATCAGTGTTGAGGAAGAGGCCAAGTCGGGCACTCTGATCACCTTCGAGGAAGACGAAAAGATGGAACAAGCCGTTGTCTCGGGCATCGCCTTCAGCCGCGACGAAGCCAAGGTCACCGTGACGGGCGTGCCGGACAAGCCGGGCGTCGCGTCTCAAATCCTGGGCGCGGTGGCGGATGCCAACATCGAGGTGGATGTCATCATCCAGAACGTGTCGTCGAACGGCAAGACCGACTTCTCGTTCACCGTCAACCGCAACGACTACCAGCGCACGCTGGACCTGCTGCGCACGCAGGTGCAGCCGGCCACCGGCGCGTCGGACGTGGTGGGCGACCCCAAGATCTGCAAGGTGTCGATCGTCGGCATCGGCATGC
>JAYSCA010000174.1:0-5732 GCA_041915165.1 Ideonella sp. | reverse complement strand
CGAATCACTCAAGGCCGTCAAAGGCATGAACGACATCCTGCCGCCGGAATCGGCGCGCTGGGAATGGTTCGAGGCGACCGTGCGCCGCGTGATGCAGGGCTACGCCTACCAAAACATCCGCACGCCGCTGGTGGAGCCCACGCCGCTGTTCGTGCGGGGGCTGGGCGAGGTCACCGACATCGTCGAGAAGGAGATGTACTCCTTCGAGGACAAGCTCAACGGCGACCAGCTGACGCTGCGGCCCGAGGGCACGGCCGGCGTGGTGCGCGCGGTCAATGAGCACTCCTTCCTGTACGACGGCGCCAAGCGCCTGTTCTACATCGGGGCGATGTTCCGCCACGAACGGCCGCAGAAGGGCCGTTACCGCCAGTTCCACCAGGTGGGTGTGGAGGCCCTGGGCTTTCCGGGCCCGGACATCGACGCCGAGGTCATCCTGATGGCCCGCACGTTGTGGCGTGAGCTGGGCCTGACCGACGTGCGGCTGGAGATCAACAGCCTGGGCCAGCCGGCCGAGCGGCAGGCCCATCGGGCCGCGCTGATCGCCTACTTCGAGGCCCATGCCGACCAGCTGGACGAGGACGCCAAGCGCCGCCTCTACAGCAACCCGCTGCGCATTCTGGACACCAAGAACCCGGCGATGCAGGCACTGGTGGAGGGCGCGCCCAAGCTGCTGGCGCATCTGGGCGAAGCGTCGCTGGCCCACCTCGACGGGGTGAAGGCCGCGTTGGATGCGGTGGGGCAGCCCTATACGATCAACCCGCGTCTGGTGCGCGGCATGGACTACTACAACCTGACCGTGTTCGAGTGGGTGACCGACCGCCTGGGTGCCCAGGGCACGGTGTGCGCCGGCGGCCGCTACGACGGCCTGATCGAGCAGATCGGCGGCAAGCCCGCACCGGCCGTCGGTTGGGGCCTGGGCATCGAGCGGGTGCTGGCGCTGCTGGAGGATGGCGGTGTCACCGTGCCGCCGGTGGTGCCGGATGTCTACGCCGTGGTGCCCGATGCGGCCGCGGCGCCGCAGGTCATCGCCGCGCTGGAGGCCCTGCGGGCGCTGGGCGTGAAGGTGCAGATGCACGCCGGCGGCAAGGATGGCCAGGGCAGCTTCAAGTCGCAGTTCAAGAAGGCCGATGCCAGCGGTGCCCACCATGCGCTGGTGTTCGGGGCGGATGAGTTGGCCCAGGGCATGGTGGCCGTCAAGCCGCTGCGCGACGCCGGGGCCGAGCAGGTGCTGCGTCCGCTCTCGGACGTGGCGGCCTGGGGGCCGAACCTGCGCCAAGACGGCGCCGAAGCATAATCAGCGCGCTCCGTCTCCCGGCGGAGCGCAACCTCACCTCTTGCCCGCGCCTTGCGGGCCTCTGTTTTCATGGCAACGAATCTCGATCTTCAGGAACAGGAACAGATTGACGCGGTCAAGGCGTTCTGGGGCCAGTACGGCAATCTGATCACCTGGACCGTGACGCTGGTGCTGGTGGCCTTTGCCGGCTGGAATGGCTGGAACTGGTGGCAGCGCGAGCAGGCCGCCAAGGCCGCGGTGATGTTCGACGAGCTCGACCAGGCCGTGCAGGCCGGCGATGCGGACAAGGCCGGCCGGGTGTTCAAGGACCTGAAGGAACGTTTTGGCCGCACCACCTATGCCCAGCAGGCGGGTCTGCTGGCCGCCAAGGTGGAAGCCGACAAGGGCCAGGCGGACGCGGCCATGGCGGCGCTGACCTGGGTGGCGGACGAGGCGGGGGATGAGGACTACCGCGCCCTGGCCCATCTGCGCCTGGCCGGCCTGCTGCTGGACAAGAGGGACACCGACGGCGCGCTCAAGCAGCTTGACGCCGTCAAGTCCACCGCCTTCGACGGGTTGGTGGCCGATCGCCGCGGCGACGTGCTGGCCGTCCAGGGCAAGAAGGACGAGGCTGTGGCGGCCTGGAAGAAGTCCTGGGATGCGCTGAGCGACAAGCTGGACTATCGCCGTGTGGTCGAGGCCAAGCTGACCGCGGCTGGCGCCCAGCCGGCGGCTTCGGGAGCGGCCCAATGACCGCCGGCCGCTGGATCCGAGGCAGCCTCTGGATGGGGGCTGCGCTGGCCCTGCTGGCCGGCTGCGCCTCCAAGGACACGCTGCCGCCGGCGCCGCTGCAGGTCATCAAGCCGCAGATCGCCGGTCGGCAGGTCTGGCAGGCGCGCCTGTCGGACAAGGTCGACTTTCCGCTGGCCCTTGCCGCCGCCAAGGCCCGCTTCTATGCGGCCGATGGGGGCGGCACCGTGCTGGCGCTGGACGCCGCGAATGGCCATGAAGTCTGGCGCACCCGTGTGGGCGATGACCTGAGCGCCGGTGTGGGCAGCGATGGCCGCTGGACCGCCGTCGTGACCCGGCGCAACGAACTGGTGACGCTGGAAGAGGGCGCCGAACGTTGGCGCGCCAAGCTGGGCGTGCGGGTCGTGACGGCGCCGCTGGTGGCCGGCGAGCGGGTGTTCGTGGTGGGGGTGGACCGCTCGGTCCAAGCCTTCGACGCCCAGGACGGTCGCCTGCTGTGGGTGATGCGCCGTCCCGGTGACGCGCTGACGTTGGCCCAGGCCTCTGTGCTGACCGCCTACAAAGACACCTTGCTGGTGGGGCAGGGCAACCGCCTGATGGGGCTGGATCCGCTCAAGGGCTCGGTGCGCTGGGAGGCCACGGTGGCCCTGCCGCGGGGCACCAACGAGATCGAGCGTCTGTCCGACCTGATTGGTCCTTCGGCCCGCGTGGGCAGCGTGTTTTGCGTGCGCGCCTACCAGACCGCGGTGGGCTGCGTGGATGCGGCCTCGGCCACCACCACCTGGAACACCAGTACCACCGGGACGGCCGGCGTCGCCGCCGACGAAGACAAGGTCTATGCGACCGATGCCGCCGACCGCGTGACCGCGCGACGCCGCAGTGACGGTGTCAGCCTGTGGTCCAACGAGCGCCTGCTGAACCGTCGCCTGAGCGCGCCGCTGGTGCTGGGGCCCGCGGTTGTGTTCGGCGACCTCGAAGGCCAGATCCATTTCCTGTCCCGCGCCAACGGCGAGATCCTGCTGCGGCTGCCCACCGATGGCTCCGCCATCGTCGGCGCGCCGGTGCTGTCCGGGACCACCGTGCTGGTGGCCACCCACGACGGGGGGCTGTTCGCCTTCCGTCCCGAGTAACCCTTTCGTTTTTCCAGGCCTGTCTTGAAACCCGTCATTGCCCTGGTCGGACGCCCCAACGTGGGCAAGTCGACATTGTTCAACCGGATGACCCGGAGCCGCGACGCGATCGTCGCCGACTTCGCCGGTCTGACCCGCGACCGCCACTATGGCGACGGCCGCCTGGGCACGCGCGAGTTCATCGTCATCGACACCGGCGGCTTCGAGCCCGACAGCTCGACCGGCATCGTCAAGGAGATGGCGCGCCAGACGCGGCAGGCCGTGGCCGAAGCCGATGTCGTGATCTTCGTGACCGACGTTCGCACCGGCCTGTCCGGTCAGGACCAGGACATCGCCCGTTACCTGCGTCAGTGCAACAAGCGCGTGCTGCTGGCCGTGAACAAGGCCGAGGGGATGACCGACTCACCCCATCTGGCCGAGTTCTACGAGCTGGGCATGGGCGAGCCGCACCCGGTCTCGGCCGCGCACGGCCAGGGGATCCGCAGCCTGCTGGAAGCGGCGCTGGAGGAGTTCCCCGAGGAAGAGGAACTGGAGGAGGACGCGGATGGGGTCGACAAGCCCATCCGTCTGGCCGTGGCCGGTCGCCCCAACGTCGGCAAGTCCACGCTGATCAATGCCTGGCTGGGGGAGGACCGGCTGATCGCCTTCGACATGCCGGGCACCACGCGCGACGCCATCAAGGTGCCGCTGGAGCGCCAGGGGCAGAAGTTCGAGCTGATCGACACCGCCGGCTTGCGGCGCAAGGGCAAGGTGTTCGAGGCGATCGAAAAGTTCTCGGTCGTGAAGACCCTGCAGGCAATTTCCGACGCCAATGTGGTGGTGCTGATGGTCGACGCCACCCAGGGCGTGAGCGAGCAGGATGCTCACATCGCCGGCTATGTGCTGGATTCTGGCCGGGCGGTGGTCATCGCGATCAACAAGTGGGATGCGATCGACAGCTACCAGCGCCAGATGCTGGAGCGTTCGATCGAGCAGCGGCTGGCCTTCCTGCGCTTCGCGCCGATCATCAACATCTCGGCCCTGAAACGCCAGGGCCTGGGGCCGCTGTGGAAGGCAATCGCCGATGCGCACGCCTCGGCCACCTGCAAGATGCCCACGCCGGTGCTGACCCGCTTGCTGCATGAGGCCGTGGAGCATCAGCAGCCCAAACGCAGCGGCACCTTCCGGCCCAAGCTGCGCTACGCCCACCAGGGCGGCATGAATCCGCCCATCATCGTGATCCACGGCAATTCGCTGGAACACGTGACCGATGCGTACAAGCGTTATCTGGAAGGGCGTTTCCGTGACCACTTCAAGCTGGTGGGAACTCCGCTGCGCATTGAAATGAAGCTTTCACGGAACCCTTTCACTGATTCCGAACACTGACACGGAATCGCTCCCACAAACCTTTCGACTGTGGGGGCAGAGCAGGCTGTGTTAAGGTGCACAGCATTGTTTTCTCTTCAACACGGAGCATATCGTGAGCAACAAAGGGCAACTTCTACAAGACCCGTTCCTGAACCTGCTGCGCAAGGAGCACGTTCCGGTTTCCATCTACCTGGTCAACGGCATCAAGCTCCAGGGCCACATCGAGTCCTTCGACCAGTACGTCGTGTTGCTCCGCAACACGGTCACCCAAATGGTCTACAAGCACGCCATTTCCACGGTGGTGCCGGGCCGCGCGGTGAACTTCCACGCCGCCGAATCGGGCGAAGCCAACTGAGCCCCGTTTTGAGCGTCCCCTGCAACGGGGTATCTCAGCCGTGACGAGCGCCGCGTTCAGTCCCGAATCGGTGTCTGCCTCCGGGGCGGCACGGGCCGTGCTGGTGGGCGTCGATCTCGGTCCAGGATCTTCCTTCGACCCGACCTTGGACGAACTCGGCCTGCTGGCCGAGTCGGCTGGGGATCAGGTCGTGGCCAAGGTGCTGGCCAAGCGCAAATCGCCTGACCCAGCCTTGTTCGTCGGCTCCGGCAAGGCCGACGAGATCAAGCTGATGGTCCAGGCCCATGGTGCCCATGGCGTCATCTTCGACCAGGCCCTCTCACCGGCCCAGCAGCGCAACCTGGAGCGCCACCTCGGCGTGGCCGTGTCGGACCGCACGGCGCTGATCCTCGAGATCTTCGCCGCCCGTGCCAAGAGCCACGAAGGCAAGTTGCAGGTGGAGCTGGCGCGGCTGCAGTACATCGCGACCCGCCTGGTCCGTCGCTGGACCCACCTGGAGCGCCAACAGGGCGGCATCGGCACCCGCGGTGGTCCGGGCGAAGCCCAGATCGAGCTGGATCGCCGCATGATCGGTGAGCGGATCAAGTCGATCAAAGCGCGCCTGGAGAAGGTGAAGCGCCAGCGCGGCACGCAACGCCGGGCCCGCGAGCGCAGCGGCACCTTCCGGGTCTCGCTGGTTGGTTACACCAACGCTGGCAAGTCGACGCTGTTCAATGCGCTGACCAAGGCCAGCAGCTACGCCGCCAACCAGTTGTTCGCCACGCTGGACACCACCACCCGTTCGCTCTATCTCGGCGAAGCCGGTCGGTCGGTCTCCTTGTCCGACACCGTGGGCTTCATCCGCGATCTGCCGCACAAGCTGGTGGAGGCCTTTCAG
>JAYSCA010000173.1:0-5750 GCA_041915165.1 Ideonella sp. | reverse complement strand
GATCAGGCCGGCGTTCAGGTCGGCGTCGATCGCCATCTGCTTGCCAGGCATCGCATCCAGGGTGAAGCGCGCGCCGACCTCGGCGATCCGCTCAGCCCCCTTGGTCACCACGACGAAGTTGATCACCACCAGGATCGCGAACACGATCAGGCCAACCGCGAAATTGCCGCCGATCAGGAAGTGGCCGAATGCCTCGATCACCTTGCCGGCCGCGCCGGTGCCGGTGTGGCCGTTCATCAGCACCACCCGGGCCGAGGCCACGTTCAGCGACAAGCGCAGCAAGGTGGTGATCAGCAACACCGTCGGGAAGGCACTGAAGTCCAGCGGCTTGACCATGTTGGCTGCCACCAGCATCACCATCAGCGACATCGCGATGTTGAAGGTGAAGAACAGGTCCAGCGCGAAGGGCGGCAGCGGCAGCACCATCATGGCCAGGACCATGATGATGAAGATCGGCGCCATCAGCGCCTTGATCATCGCGGCGTTTTCGCCGAACAGGGACTTCAGCTGGATCTGCAGCGCGTTCATTCAACAGCTCCGCGGGCAGGGGGTTGGTTGTGGGGGTCGAGTTCGGGCGGCACGTCCACCGTCGGCGGGGCCACATCGGCCCGCGCGCGCAGCTGGTAGACCCAGGCCAACACCTGGGCCACCGCGGCGAACAGCGTGGCCGGCACCTCTTGATCGATCTCGACGTGGGCGTACAGGGCCCGGGCCAGCGGCGGGGCCTGCAGCACCGGCACCTTGGCGTCGCGGGCGATGTCGCGGATGCGCAGCGCCAGCAGGTCGGCCCCTTTGGCGACCACGCGCGGCGCGCCCATCGACGCCTCGTCGTAGCGCAGCGCCACCGCGTAGTGGGTCGGGTTCATCACCACCAGGTCGGCCTGCGGCACGGCGGCCAGCATGCGTTTGCGGGCCATCTCGCGCATCTTCTGCTTGATCTTGCCCTTGACCTCCATGTTGCCTTCGGCGTCCTTGGCTTCCTGCTTGGCCTCCTCGCGGGTCATCTTCAGGCGCTGCAACCAGAGGAAACGCTGCAGGGGCACGTCGATCAGGGCCCAGCCGCCGACCACCAGCATCACCAGGCCGAAGCCGGTGGCGATGGTGCGGCCCATCTGGGCGATGGCGCTGGGCAGCGGCACAGCCATCAGCGAGACCATGCCCATGAACTGCGCGCTCAGGTACTGGTAGCCCACGGTGGCGATCGCGGCCGCCAGCAGGCTCATCTTCAGCACGTCGACCACGTGCTGCTTGTCGAACAGGCGCCCCAGCCCGGCGATCGGGTTGAAGCGGCCGAAATTGGGGTGCAGGATCTTGAAGCTGAGGTTCCAGCCACCGGACAGCACCGCCGTCAGGAAGCCCACGCCGATCATCACCAGGCCCAGCGGCACCACCAGCAGCAGCGCCCGGGTGGCCAGCATCCAGAACAGCTCGCCCATGGCCTGCGGGTTGACCGCCTGCTCGCGGCCGAAGCGCAGGCCGCTGCTCAGCACGTCCTGCAGCCAGCCGGCCAGCGGATGGGACAGCGTGATCAGCAGCGCCCCGCCGGCCGCCAGGGCCGTGAAATGGCCCAGGTCCTTCGAGCGAGGAACCTGTCCATCCTCCCGCGCGCGGGCCTGCTTCTTGGCACTGGCGGGTAAGTTGCGGTCTTGGGCGGAGTCAGCCATGGTCGGGGCCTATGGTGCCCCGACCCCCTCCGACACTTGAGCCGGATAAGAGGGCGGAAAGTCCGGGTGATCGGGTCTAGACGGGCGGCGCGGTATCGGTCCGCAGGCGGATGCCCTGCCGGTTCTGCTCCGCCAGCGCGGGCGGCAGCGCCACGGCCAGCGGCCCGACCCGGCGCGCCAGGGCCGCCAGGCGGGCCTGCAGCGCTGGCGCGTCGGCCAGTCGGTCCGCGTCGCGCGTGGCCACCCCGCGGGCGGTTTCCAGCAGACGGGGGCTCAGGGTGCGCTCGGCCTGGCTCAGCAGGGTCTCGACGGCGGTCTGCGCGTCGCCCGCAGCGCTGTGCCGCAGGGCCTGCTCGGTGATGCCGCCCAGTGTCTGCTGGGCCGTCTGCAGCCGTTCCACCCAGACCGGCTGGGCCGCCACGGCGGCGGTCAACAGCTCGGCGGCCGTGCGCGAGGCCATGAAGCGCCAGCCCAGCGTCTCGATCCAGTCCTCGGCCAGCGGCAGATCGACCCCCTCGCCGCGGGCAGCCACCAGGCCGGTGAGCAGGTTCCAGGCCGCTTCCAGGTCGAAATCGGGCGCCAGCCGGGACTCGGCCAGCGCGGTCAATGCGGCCACCGCCGCCTCGGGCTGACGTTGCAGCAGCCGGTCCAGCGCCTGCGCCAGCGCGAGCTGGCGGCGGGCGCGTTCGGAGACGCTGCTGTCCACCCCCAGCTGCAAGGCCGCCACGCAGCGGGCCAGGGCCTTGCTGTCGCGCTGGCGGAACGCCGCCACCGCCAGCAGCGCCTGGCTCTGGAGGTCAAAGGATTTGGACTGGGCCCCCTGGGCCCGCACATGCTCCAGCGCCCGCGCGCCGGCGGCCCAGTCGCCCAGGTAGCAAGACAGCATGCCCAGGCGCTGCTGGCGACGCAGGTCGCCCGGCGTTAGCTCGACCGCGCGGGCGAAGGCCGTCAGCGCCTCGGCCAGCCGGCCCTGGCCCAGTTGGGTGCGACCCAGCAGGTCCTGGGCCTCGACGCAGCCCGGCTCGCCGGCGATCAGGGCCTGCAGCTGCTGCATCGCCGCGCCGGCCTGTTGGCGGGCCTGCAGGCAGCGCACCTTGTCCAGCCGGGCCCAGACCACCGGCTGCAACGCCAGCATCTCGTCCAGCCAGGGCAGCGCGGCCTCGGCCCGGCCCTGGCGGATCAGCAGTTCGATGCCGACCCGGGTGGCATAGCGCCAGAACAGGCCCCGCGCCTCGAAACGCCGGCGGCACAGGCCCACGGCCTCGTCGAGCTGACCGCGTTCGATCGCGAGATAGACCTGCTCCAGCTCGACGCGGCGCTTGTGGGCCTGCATCACCCGCTCGCCCAGCACCTGGGTGGCGATCGGCTTGAGCAGGTAGGCATCCAGCACGGATTCCGCCGCCTCGGCGACCTTGGCGTAGGAGCGCTCATCGGTGACCATGATGAACACCGTGGACCAGGGCAGATGGCCGCCGCGCTGCAGTTCGTCCAGCAGGTCCTGCCCACCGTGGCGCCCGCCCGCCTCCGGGAAATTCATCTCGCACAGCACCAGGTCGTAGCAACCCGTCTCCAGCCGGCGCCGGGCATCGGCCAGCCGGGCGCACTGCACGACGTTGGGCACCCCCAGGTCGCGCAGCTGGGCGGACAGCACACTGCGGGAACTCGCGCCCGGGTCGATGACCAGTGCAGTGCAGCTTCTCAGGGTCCAGACCATGGCGACGGCTTTCGGTCGGAGGGGAACGCCTCAGCCGCCAAAGGCCGAAAGCATCTTCTCCAGGGTGGAGATGAAAGGGGTTTCCAGCATCGGCAGCATGGCCATCATGCCGACCAGGCCGACGCCGATCGTGATCGGAAACCCCAGCGCGAAGATGTTGGACTGCGGCGCCACCCGGGCGATCACCCCCAGCACCAGGTTGACGAACAGCATCACCGCCATCATCGGCAGCGCGATCCACAGCCCCAGGCTGAAGATCTGCGCGCCCCAGGTGGCCGGCTGCACCGCGCGCAGGAAGGCAAAGGGCTCCGGCCCGACCGGAAAGGCCTGCAGGCTGGCCACCACCGCCTCGATGACGCGCAGATGGCCGTTGGTGACGATGAACAGAAAGCCCACCAACGTGGCGAAGAAGCGGCTGGCTGCGGTGGACTGGCTGGCCAGCACCGGGTCGAAGAAGCCGGCGAAGTTCATGCCCATCTGCAGGCCGATCAGCTCACCGGCCAGCTCGACCGCGGCGAACACCAGCCGCACGGCAAAGCCCAGCGTCAGGCCGATCAGCAGCTGCTGCAGGACCAGCACGAAGGCCTGCGGCGAATCCAGCGGCACCGGGGCCACCGGCGGCGCCACGCCAGAGGCACAGACCGCGATCAGGAAGGACAGGCCGATGCGCACCCGCATGGGCACGCTGCGCTGGCCCAGCACCGGCAGGATCTGGAACAGCGCCAGCACCCGCAGGAAGGGCCAGAGCACCGGCGTGACCCACGCCAGGATCTGGGCCTCGGAAAACGAGATCATCCGCCCGCGGCCGTTGGAATGGACAGCAACATGCTGCGCAGGTAGTCGACCAGCTGGT
The DNA here is from genome assembly GCA_041915165.1 of Ideonella sp. Taxonomy (GTDB): domain Bacteria; phylum Pseudomonadota; class Gammaproteobacteria; order Burkholderiales; family Burkholderiaceae_C; genus Ideonella. The sequence goes on along the minus strand of JAYSCA010000173.1, from coordinate 1,519 downwards.
TGAGCATCCAGGGACCAGCGATCGCCATCACCGCCACGGCGGCGAGCAGCTTGGGCACGAAGGTCAGCGTGGCCTCGTTGATCGAGGTCGCCGCCTGGAAGACGCTGACCAGCACGCCGACGATCAGCACGACGATCAGCATCGGCGCGGAAACCTGCAGCAGCATCAGCAGACCGTGCTGGCCGATGGTGAAGACCTGGGTGGCATCCATGGGGCAATCCTTTCAGTTCACTGCGCGAAGCTGGCCGCCAGCGAGCCCAGCAGCAGGTTCCAGCCGTCGGCCAGCACGAACAGCATCAGCTTGAACGGCAGGGCCACCAGCACGGGCGAGAGCATCATCATCCCCAGGCTCATCAGCACGCTGGCGACGATCATGTCGATGACCAGGAAGGGGATGAAGATCAGAAAGCCGATCTGGAAGGCGGTCTTCAGCTCGCTGGTGACGAAGGCCGGCACCAGCACCTTGAAGGGCACGTCTTCGCCCTTGACCTTGGGGTCGAGCTTGGCCAGCTTGGCGAACAGCTCGACGTCGGACTGACGGGTCTGCTTGAGCATGAAGGCCCGCATCGGCCCCTGGCCGCGCTGCAGCGCCTCGGTGAAATCGATCTGGTTGGCCGAGTACGGCGCCCAGGCCTGCTCGTAGACCTTGTCCAGCGTCGGCGACATCACGAAGAAGGTCAGGAACAGCGACAGCCCCACCACCACCTGGTTGGGCGGGGCGGCCTGGGTGCCCATGGCCTGGCGCAGCAGCGACAGCACGATGACGATGCGGGTGAAGCCCGTCATCAGCAACAGCACCGCCGGCAGGAAGGACAGCGCGGTGAAGAACAGCAGGGTCTGGATCGGCACCGAGTAGCTGGTGCCGCCCCCGCCCTGCCCCACCATCAGCGGCAGCGTGGGGCCGCTGGGCACGGCCACCTGGGCCGCCGCCGGCAGGCTGAGCGCCAGCAAACCCAGGACCGCCAGGCCCAGGCGCAGGCCCCGGCGCGCGCGCTCGGTGTGCGGATCAGTGCTGGCCATCCTGGCCTCCCTGCCCGCCTTCGCGCGGCTGGCGCCAGCGCTGGATCAGCTGCTGCACCGTCACCGCCTGCGGCTGGGCCAGTTCGCCGGTGGGCAGGCTCAGCGGGGTTTCCAGGGTGTGCAGCGGGGTGATGCGCTCGCCGCTGACGCCCAGTACCAGCCACTTGGCGCTGGCGCCCTGGCCCAGTTCCACCACCACCACCTTCTGCGAAGGCGACAGCGACAGGCTGGAGACGGTGCGCATCAGGCCGGGTTGGCCGGTGCCGGCCAGGCCGCTGCGGCGCAACAGCCACAGCGCCAGCGGGATCAGGGCCACCACCAGCAGGAAGGCCAGCAGCGGCAGCAGGGACGAGGTGATCGATGTCATGGTGAGACCCGGTGGTGCGACCCGCTCACAGGCGGCTCAGGCGGCGCATGCGTTCGCTGGGGGTGACGATGTCGGTCAGGCGGATACCGAACTTGTCGTTCACCACCACCACCTCGCCCTGGGCGATCAGGA
>JAYSCA010000172.1:0-5754 GCA_041915165.1 Ideonella sp. | reverse complement strand
GCGGGGGCGCGGCGTCGACATGGAAGCCGAGGGCGTTCGCCAACGCATGTCCATCTGAGCCGGCCGTCGCGGCCGGCCCGGCCGCATGCCCCGCTCAGCGGGACGGCGTTGCCGAGGCGGCCTTGCCCGGCGCGGCCGGCGCCCCGCGGCGGTCCATGCTGGCCATGATGGCCGCCACGACATCGGCATCGGGATCGGCAGCCGGGCGCGTGCGCGCCTTGCTGTTCTTGGCCGTCTTGCGGGGTGAGGCGGCTGGCTCGGGCGCCCGCTTGGCAGCCCCTGCCACCTTCTTCTTGCCTGGACTGACCTGGGCCGTCGGCGTGGGGGCCACGGCCGTCTTCCGTGGGGCCTGAACACGGCTGACCGGTTCCCGATCGGCCAGGGATTCCGCGGCCAGGGATTGCGCGCTGAGCGCGGCCGAAGGCGCCGGGGCCATGGCCCCGGTCGCCACGTTCATGGGCACGATCTGAGCGGCCTGGGATGGCGCGGCTGGCGCCGGAAGGGTGGCTGCGGCCTGTCGGGCCGGCGGGGGCGTCGTCGCCGGGGTCGGTGCGGCCTGGGCCACCGCCGTCGCTTCGGGCGTGGCGCGCGTAGCCACCACCCAACCCGCGCCCACCGCGACCGTCATCACGGCGCCCAGTACCAGCACACGGACCGGTCCGCGCCGGCGGGCCGGGAGCGACGGGGCCGCGCCGCGGGCGTCCGGATGGATGGCGTCGAGCAGGGGAATGCCCGCCGCCTGGCGCGACGAGGCGGTGGGGGGCAGCAGGCTGGGCCGGCCGCCCGTTTGGCTCACGCCATGATCTTGTGGTGTCGAATCCATGGACTCGGATGGCTCCCTTCGGCCCGGCTGGGGCCCAAGTTCGACCCAGGACGGGGCGAACGGGGAATTCTAGGGAGGGTCCGTCCTTTGGGGGAATCCACTTTGTAGGGAAGTGAAAGCAGAATGGGCGCGGACGATGTCCTGTCGACATCGAACGGATCCGTGACCCCATGCTGTTGATCGTGACCTTCCTGATGGTGTTGGCCGTGGGCTTGGCCGCCCTGGCCTTCTTCCCCGTGCTGAGAGAGCAATGGGTGGCACGTGCGCAGGGCGTGGTGGCTCAGGCGCTGAACCTCGGTCGCAGCTCCCGGCAGTCCTGGGGGCGGGCGGGCAGCGAGGCGGGACGTGCCGCCGGCGTCGGTCTGCGTCGCTGGGGCGGGCAGGTCTGGCAGCAACGGCGTCTCTGGCTGGCCTCGCTGGGCCTGTTGGTTGCCTTGCCCCTGGTGGCGATCTCCATTCGGCTGTCGCATCGAATCTACAGCTTCGACCACACCATCGCTCAAGATGTGGATGAGCATGTAGCAATGTTGTTACAAGGGGAACAGCTTGTTCCGCCGCCACCGCTGCCACCGGCCTTGTTTTCCACGCCGGAAGTCACTGAATGGCACCCGCTGGCTCAGCAGGCGAGCCGGCAGTGGGAACTGCTGGATGAGGCCTTTCGACAGAGGCTGCTCCAGGTGTTTCGGGTGATGGAGGAACGCTACGGCTACCGCATGGTGCTGGTCGAGGGATACCGGAGTCCGGAGCGGCAGGCGCAGCTCGCGGCCCTGGGTCCGACGGTGACCTTGGCCGGGGCAGGGGCCAGCTACCATCAGTACGGTTTGGCGGCCGACTGTGCGTTCCTGCGCAATGGCAAGGTGGCCATCTCGGAGCGAGACCCTTGGGTCGCCGAAGGCTACACCCGTTACGGTGAAGTCGCCGCCTCGCTGGGGTTGACCTGGGGGGGCGGTTGGCGCAGCCTGCGCGACCTGGGGCATGTGGAGTTGCGGCGCCCCGGGGTGCTGAGGACCCGCGGGCAGACGTCCGCGACGCAGCCTCGGCCGTCATGACCGTTTAGTTGAATGAATCGATATGAGCGCCAGCAAAAGGCGCCATCAGGAGAGGATCGATGTCCAGACCCTTCATCGTCGTGGGGGACAAGACCAGCCACGGCGGAACGGTGATCGAGGGGGCGCCTTCGACCACCACGGGCGGGAAGCCCATTGCCCGCGTGGGGGACAAGGTGAGTTGTCCCAAGCGCGGTCACGGTGGCACCACCGTGATCGCCACCGGGGATCCCAGCTGTCTGATTGATGGCCGGCCCGCGGCACGCCATGGCGACACCACAGCCTGTGGTGCCACGCTGATTTCCAGCCAGGCCGTCAGTACCGACTGAAGGCATGCTGCGCCCTGCGGGGCTGCGGTGCGGGATGCGGTGACATGAAGTCCTGGATCAAGGGCCTCGCTCTGGGCGTGGCCGTGACCTGCGTGGTGTGGATCGGCGTGCTGTGGCACTGGCGTTCCCACCCGCAGGACGTGGGGGTGAGAGACCTCTGGCTCTACCTCGGCCTCTTGCCGTTGGTGGTCTGGGGCCTGTTGCTGGCCGGGCGCTGGGCCTTCACCCGTGCCTGGCAGAAGCAGGCCGGGGCCGCGCCGGCGGTTGAACCGGCGGCCGTGGCCGCCAGCGAGTCTGCGCCTGTGGCGGCACGCTGGTGGCTGCTGGGGCAGTGGCTGCAGCTGCCGGCCGCGCAGGACGCCGCCGGCCTGTTGGACACGGTCGAGGCGGGCTCGCCACGGCCCGCGCCCGATGCGGAGCTGCGCGACGACGAAGGTCTGCCGGTGCTGGCGGCCCGCACGGCCACGCTGGACACCGACGCGATCGCCGCCGAATTGACTCAAGCCGCCCAGCTGGGACCGGCCGGCCTGCGTGCCCTGGCCAGTCTGCAGCCGGTGGTGGAGAGCGCCCTCGGAACGCTTCAGCAGTGGGGGGATCGTCTGGCGGCGGAGACCGTGCCGGGAGGGGCGTCGCCCGTGCACCGGGTGCGGGTGCTGGTCCACTGGCCGGCACACTGGAGCGAGGCCGCCCAGACCCAGGCGCTGCAATGGCTGCGGGCACAGCTTGCCCACTTCGGGGGCGGGCTGCCCACCGCCCACTGGCCGGTCCAGGCGGTGCCTGGGAACGGGGTGAGTCTGCTGATGCAGGCCGACAAGCTGCTGGAGACGCTGACCCGCCAGGCCTGCGATGACCTGGTGCTCACGCTGGCCTGCCACAGCGACCTGGACAGTGCGGCGATCGACCGGCTGCTGCGGGAGCGCGCGCTGTTCCAGAGCCAGCAGCAGCCGCGTGGCGTGATGCCGGGTGAGGGCGCCGTCGGCCTGCTCTGGGCCACCCAGCCTTGGCCCCTGGCGGACGAGGCGATGGCCACCCTGTGCTCGCGGCCGCAGGCCGCCCATCGTGAGCAGGCGGTGGATGCGGCCGGCCGCACCCGGGCCCGGGAGCTGACCCAGGCCGTGGACGAATTGCTGACCCGCCAGCAGCAGACCGCGGAGCAGATCTGCGCCCTGGTGAGCGATTCCGACCAGCACACCGCACGGGCCACCGAGTTGTTCGCGGTGTCTCTGGGGCGCCTGCCCCAGCTGGATCCGGCCGAGGACATGCGCCTGCTGGGCCCCATCGTCTGCCATCTGGGCGGGGTCGCGCCGCTGCTCACGCTGGCGGTGGGCGCCGACTGGGTGACCCAGGGCCATGCGCCTTTGTTGGCGGTGTCCGTGGGCGACCGCCATGCCCGCCTCGTCGCCTGCCTGGATCGCCCCGAACCTGCCACTTCACCGGATGCCTCGGCCTGACCACCGCCAGGCTGACCGAGCCCCTCTTTCGTCATCGCATTCACCATGAACCGATTCCTACAACTTCTTCTGGACCCCCGTGTCCTGGGTGTGCTGGGGCTGGCGGCCCTGGCGGCCTTCCTGTTCCTGGGGGCCGATGCGCTGCAATGGGGGCTGACCGCCGCCGTGGCCTTGTTGGGGCTGGCTCTGCTGGGCTTGGCCCTGGCCTGGGTGGTGCGGCGCTGGCGAGCCCAGCGGGCCGCACGGCGCATGGAGGCGGAGCTCGAGAGCACGCTGGGCGAGGCTGACCGGGGCGGGAAGACCGGCAAGGAAGCCACCGAGACCGCGGTGATCCGGCAGCGCCTGGTCGAGGCGCTCAAGACCATCAAGACCTCCAAGCTGGGGGAGCGCACCGGCCAGGCGGCCCTGTATGAGCTGCCCTGGTACATGGTCATTGGCAACCCGGCAGCCGGCAAGAGCACGGCCATCGTCCAGTCGGGACTGCACTTCCCGTTCAGCCGGGGCACCGACAACATCCTGCGCGGCATCGGCGGCACCCGCAACTGCGACTGGTTCTTTTCCAGCGAAGGCATCCTGATCGATACCGCCGGGCGCTACGCGGTGCACGAGGAGGATCGCGGCGAATGGCTGGGCTTCCTGGGCATGCTCAAGCGCAACCGGCCCAAGGCCCCGATCAACGGCATCCTGATCGCGGCCAGCCTGGCTGAGCTGGTCGATGCCAAGCCCGATGCCGTGATCCAGCTGGCCAAGAACCTGCGCCAGCGGGTGCAGGAGCTGACCGAGTCGCTGGAGGTCTTCGCGCCGGTCTATGTGCTGTTCACCAAGGCCGATCTGATCCCCGGGTTCGTCGACTTCTTCGAGGACATGGACGCCAAGGAGCGCGAACATGTGTGGGGGGCCACGCTGGCCTACCAGCCCGACACGCCGGTCGATGCGGTGGAGCAGTTCGACCATCACTTCGACGAGCTGCAGGATGGCCTGCGCGAACTGGCGATGGCCCGGATGTCGCTGCACCGCGGGCGTCCGCTGTCCCCGGCGGTGCTGGCCTTCCCGCTCGAGTTCGCGTCGATGCAGAACGTGCTGCGCAGCTTCGTGGCCACCTTGTTTGAGGAGAACCCCTACCAGTACCGGCCGGTCTTCCGGGGCTTCTACTTCACCAGTGCGGTGCAGCAGGGCGAGGTGGGTGACCGCTCGCGCAACGGCGTTGCCCAGCGCTTCGGCCTGGCCCCCTCGGCGGGGCCGGCGCCTGGGCCGGTGCAGACCGAAAACGGCTTCTTCCTGAAGGACCTGTTTTCCAAGGTCCTGTTTGCCGACCGCCAGTTGGTGCGCCAGCATGCCAGCCGCGGCAAGATCCGCCTGCGCATGGTCAGCTTCGGCGCCGGGGTGCTGGTGCTGGCCCTGGCCCTGGCCGGCTGGAGCTGGTCCTACGTGGGCAACCGCCAGCTGGTGCAGGGCGTTCAGGCCGATCTGGACAAGGCCGTGAAGCTGCAAGAGGGACAGACCGATCTGGGCTCGCGCCTGCAGGCCATGGAGTTGCTGCAGAACCGTGTGGAGCAACTGGATGCCTGGCGTGAAGACCATCCCTGGGCCGTCGGGCTGGGGCTCTACCAGGGTGAGACGCTGGAGCGCAAGCTGCGGACCGAGTACTTCCATGGCGTGCGCGAGCTGATGCTCAAGCCGGTGGCGCAGGCCATCGAGGGCTATCTGGGCGAGGTCAACCGGCACGCTGGGGACCTCAAGCCGGTGCAGGTGGTGGCTGGGGCCGTCGCGCCGGCCACCGCGGCCTCGGCCCCTGTGGCGGCGGCCAGTGCCGCTGAAGCGGCCAGCGCTGCTGACACCGGGGCCACCGGGTCCCGCTATGTGCAGGCCTCGACCACCGATGTCGAGGATGCCTACAAGGCCCTCAAGACCTACCTGATGCTGTCGGAGCGCCAGCGCATGGACGCCGGGCACCTGACCGACCAGGTCACCCGGTTCTGGCGCACCTGGCTGGAGGACAACCGCGGCAACCTGCCGCGTGAGCAACTGATGCGCAGCGCCGAGCGCATGGTCAGCTTCTCGATGGCCCACCTGGCCGACCCGGCCTTCCCGGTGCTGGACAACAA
>JAYSCA010000171.1:0-5774 GCA_041915165.1 Ideonella sp. | reverse complement strand
TGGCCTGGCCTTGCTGGACCTGAAGGACCTGCGCGCCATGCTGCAGTATGTGGGCGACAACGGCAGCCAGTTCACCACCGAGTACGGCAATGTCAGCGCCGCCTCCATCGGCGCCATCCAGCGCGGCCTGCTGCAGATCGAGCAACAAGGCGGCGACCAGTTCTTTGGCGAGCCCATGCTCAACATCGCGGACTTCATGCAGACCGTCGATGGCCAGGGGGTGGTGAACATCCTGGCGGCCGACAAGCTGATGAACGCGCCGCGGCTGTACGCCACCTTCCTGCTGTGGATGCTGTCGGAGCTGTTCGAGACCCTGCCCGAGGTGGGCGACCTGGACCAGCCCAAGCTGGTCTTCTTCTTCGACGAGGCCCACCTGCTGTTCAAGGACGCACCGGCCGCGCTGGTCGAGCGCATCGAGCTGGTGGTGCGCCTGGTGCGCTCCAAGGGTGTGGGCGTCTACTTCGTGACCCAGAACCCACTGGATGTGCCCGACACCGTGCTGGGCCAGCTGGGCAACCGGGTGCAGCATGCGCTGCGCGCCTTCACCCCGCGCGACCAGAAGGCCGTCAAGAGCGCCGCCGACACCATGCGCGCCAACCCCGGCCTGGACATCGCCAGCGCCATCACCGAACTGGGCGTGGGCGAGGCGCTGATCAGCTTCCTCGACGAAAAGGGCCGCCCCAGCGTCACCCAGCGCGTCTTCGTGCTGCCCCCGGGCAGTCAGATCGGCCCGATCACCGCCGCGCAGCGGCAGGCCCTGATCCAGAATTCGCTGGTGGCCGGTGTCTATGAAAAGGCGGTGGACCGCGAATCCGCCTACGAAAAGCTCAAGGGCCGGGCCGCCACCACCGCCGATGCCCGCGACCGGATGCAGCCACCGTCCGCGCCCCAGGGCGGCGGCAGCCTGGCCGATGAAGCCGGTCAGGTCTTCCGTGGCGGTGCGTCAGCGCCCGCTCCGGCGCCCGCCCCGCAAACCGGCAACAGCAACGGCGGGGGCCTGCTCGGCGGCCTGAGCGACATCCTGTTCGGCTCCACCGGCCCACGCGGTGGCCGCCGTGAAGGCCTGGCCGAAGCCGCAGCCAAGTCGGCCATCCGCACCATCGGCTCCAGCGTCGGACGCGAAATCGTGCGCGGCGTGCTGGGCGGCCTGCTGGGTGGCAGCTCGCGCCGAAAATGAGGCATGCAGCGCCTGCAGCGTGACCGGAGCGAGATCGCGGATGGCCTGGGCCCCCTTCCCACCGGCGCATTGACCCAGCGGCTGTGGTCAAGGGCCCGGCCGCTGTTCTGGTTCAAGACCGTTGGGATCTCCGGCTTCACGGCGCTGTTCTTCGCGGCCTACCTCCACTTGCTCAAGCACCCGAGCGGGCCGGTCACGACGATGCCCCAGATCTGGCTGGACGACTGGATCCCCTTTTCGCCCCTCGCGCTGCCGGTGTACCTGTCGCTCTGGGTGTATCTCTCGATTCCCCCCACCCTGATGACCCGCCGCCGTGAGATCGCCGGTTTCGGCTGGCGCATCGCCCTCGTCTGCCTGATCGGACTGCTGGTGTTCTGGTTCTGGCCCAATGCTGTCCCCCCGGCTCACGTCGACTGGGCCCGCTATCCCGGCATGGGCTTTCTCAAAGGCGTGGATGCCGCCGGCAACGCCTGCCCCTCGCTGCATGTGGCCACGGCCGTGTTTGCCGCCTTCTGGATCCATCACCAGCTGCCCGCCCTGGGGCTGGGGCGGCGGACCCGCTGGGGCAACGGCCTGTGGTGCCTGGCCATCTGCTATTCCACCGTGGCCACCCGTCAACATGTGGTGGTCGACGTGCTGGCCGGCTGCCTGCTGGGGCTGGGCGTGGCCTGGCTGACCCATCCCGTCACCGGCCCCCGACGACTCCGCCCCCACCGAACGCGCCGGCACGCCTGACCGGCGTTGCCTGGAGGCGCTCGGCTACAATCTGACATAAAGCCTTGTCAGAACTGATAATTTCCGTCTCCGAGTACCATGACCCTGCCCAGCGAGCACGCCGACACGATTCAGCCTGCGCTGGAAACCGAACTTGCACAGATGCTCGTGACCGAGCTGGGCCTGGAAGTGAGCGCCCAGGACATCGACCCCACCCAGCCGCTGTACGGTGACGGCCTGGGCCTGGACTCCATCGACATCCTGGAGGTGGCGCTGCTGATCGGCAAGAAGTACGGCGTTCAGATGAAGGCCGACAACGCCGACAACTTCCGCATCTTCAGCTCTCTTCGCAGCCTGGCCCAGTACGTCGGGCAGCATCGCCCGCAATGAGCCGGCTGCCGCCCATGGCCAAGCGGCTGGCCGCCGCGGCCGTGGCGGCCCTCTACCTGGTGCTGAGCTTTCTGGCCGGCGCCTCGAACCATCCCCCGCTGCTCGCCGTGGTGGTCAGTCTGACGCCCATGGCCGTCATGGCGCTGGTCTTCGCCTGGCACCAATCCGGCTGGAAGCGCGGTGTGCTGCTGACGCTGTGGGGACTGCTGGTGATCGGCGTGGGCCTCCAGCTCAGCGCCCTGAGCCGCCATGTGGCCACCGTGTTCTTCCTGCAGCACGTGGGGGCCATGGGTTTCCTGGGCCTGATGTTCGGCCACACCCTGAGGCAAGGCCATGACCAGGCCCTGTGCTCCCGCATCGCCGCGTTGGTCACCCCGGAACCCCTGGACGCCCGCTACCTGCGCTACACCTGGCAGGTGACCTGGGCCTGGACGATGTTCTTCGCACTCATGTTCGGCCTGTCGACGGCGTTGTTCCTGAGTGGCCAGCTCTGGTGGTGGTCCCTGCTGGCGAATGTCCTCACGCCGGCACTGGTGGGAAGCCTGTTCGTCGCCGAGTACCTGGTGCGCCTGCGGGTGCTGCCTGATCGCCCCCACATGGATGTGCGCCAGACCATCCAGGCCTACCAGCGCTTCCGCCAGGCCCAACGCTGAATTGCGCCCCGTCATGCCCGCCCATCTGCCCCTGCTTGCGGCTCAGCCCGCGGACGCGATCGTCGCTTGGCGACGCTCGGCGCCCGTGACCCGCCAAGACTTCCTGAACCAGGTCCGGCAACTGGCCGCCCGGCTGCCGCAGGTGCCCGAGGTCGTCAACCTCTGCCAGGACCGCTACGGGTTCAGCGTGAGCTTTCTGGCCTGCGCGGTCCGCGGCATCCGGAGCCTGCTGCCCCACTCGCTGGCCCCGGAGTCCCTGGCCGGGGTGTGGAGCCAGGCCCCCCAGGCCCCTGCGCTGTGGGACAGCCCGCCCGCCGACCTGAGCCACCGCCCCAGCGCAGTCATCGCCATCGATGCGCTGGGGGACCTGCCGGCGCGGCCCCTGCCGGATCAGGCGCTCACGGTCCCGGCCGATCAGGTGGTCGCGCGGGTCTTCACCTCCGGCTCCACGGGCCACCCCCAGTCCCATGACAAGCAGTGGGGGCACCTGGTGGCCAGCGTGCAGGCGGCCTCCAGCCGGTTGTGGCAGCAGGCCGGCGGCCCGTGCAGCGTGATCGGCACGGTCAGCTTCCGGCACATGTACGGGCTGGAGTCCACGGTGCTGCTGCCGCTGCTGGGCGCGGGCGTGCTGACGGACGAACTGCCCTTCTTCCCCGCGGACATCGCCGCCGCGTTGACGCGCGCGCCGGGTCGCCGCCTGCTGGTCACCACGCCGTTTCACCTGCGCAAGCTGCTGGAAGCCGAGCAGCCCGTCCCGTCGGTCGACCTGCTGCTGTCGGCGACGGCGCCGCTGGGCCTGTCGGTGGCCGAGATGGCCGAGGCCCGGCTGCACGCACCGCTGCTGGAGATCTACGGCGCCACCGAGATGGGCCAGGTGGCCACGCGCCGCACCACCCAGGGCCCGCGCTGGCAACTGCTGGCAGGCTGTGAACTGCGCCAGGACGAACGGGGCGGCCTCACCATGCATGGCAACTCGCAGGCACGCCCCCAGCCGGTCCACGACGTCATCGAGATCACCGGCCCGGACAGCTTCGAGCTGATCGACCGTCCGGGCAACCTGGTCAACATCGTGGGCAAACGCACCTCGCTCAGCTACCTCAACCAGCTGCTGAACAGCCTGCCCGGTGTGCAGGATGGCGTGTTCTGCCTGCCGCCCGGCCGGGAGTCGAACGACGATGCCCGGCTCGCGGCGTTCGTGGTGGCGCCTGGCCTGCAGGCCACCGAGGTGATGAGCGCGCTGCGAGCGCATCTGGACCCGGTGTTTCTGCCGCGCCCCCTCGTCCTGCTGGACCAGTTGCCCCACGACGTGAACGGCAAGATCACGTCGGCCACGGTCCAGTCGCTGGTGGCGCAGCACCTGGGAGGCGCCTGAGGCATGACCCGGACCACCCTGAGCATTCCGGCCGACCACCCGGCCTTCGCGGGTCACTTTCCGACCCGCCCCATCGTCCCGGGCGTGCTGCTGCTGGCCCTGGCCCAGCAGGCCCTGGAAGCGCAGTTCGGCGAGGTCTTCGCCGGCCTGGCTTCGGCCAAGTTCCTGCGCCCGCTGGGTCCGGGTGAAGCGGTCTGGCTCACCTCCACCGCCACCGACACCGGGGTCAACTTCTCCCTGCACCGGGACGATGGTGAAACGCTGGTGGCCAGTGGTCGCTTCCTGCGCACGCCGCATGCGGGGGTCTGAGCCGATGACGTCCTCCCGTTCCGCCCCGCGGCCCGAGTGGATGGGCCAGAAGGAACGCGGCAGCCTCACGCTGCTGCGCTTCATGACCTGGCTCTCGCTCACGCTCGGCCGCCGGCTGACCCGGCCCGTGGTGGCCCTCATCGCCCTGTATTTCCTGCTCACGGCCACCGAGGCCCGGCGGGCGTCGGCCAGCTATCTGGCCCGCTGCCTGGGCCGCCCGGCCCGCTGGCGAGACCTCTATCGCCACGTGCATGCCTTCGCCTCCACGATCCACGACCGGGTCTACCTGCTCAACGATCGTTTCGAGCTGTTCGACATCCGCCCGACGGGGCATGCGGCAGTGGGCCAGCTCAACGGCGGCGAAGGCCAGGGCCTGCTGCTGGGGGCGCACCTGGGCAGTTTCGAGGCCTTGCGGGCGCTGGCACGCCACCACGGCCAGCTGCAGCTGAGCGTGGCCATGTACCTGGAGAATGCCCGCCGGATCCACGACACGCTGGCCGCGATCAACCCGGCCGCGGCCCCCGACATCATTGCCCTGGGCCAGCTCGAGGCCATCCTCACCCTGCACCAGCGGCTCAAGGAGGGCCGCATGGTCGGCGTCCTGGCGGACCGGGCTTCCGGCTCGGACCAGTACCTTGAGATGCCCTTTCTGGGCGGGCGGGCCCATTTCCCCTGCGGTCCCTTCCGTCTGGCCGTGATGCTGCGCCAGCCGATCTTCTTCATGACCGGCCTGTACCGAGGGGGGCGCCGCTACGACCTGCACTTCGAGCCCCTGCATCTCGATCCCGCCCTGGGTCGGGACCGCGAGGCCCAGATCCATGCGCTGATGGCGCAGTATGTCGCCCAGCTGGAGCGGCATTGCCGTGCGGCGCCCTACAACTGGTTCAATTTCTATGATTTCTGGCAATCGCCCGCATCTCCTCAAGCCTGAGCTCAAGGCCAGGGTTCGTCGTCACGCCTGCATCCTGGCCCTGGGCCTGGGCAGCCTCGCCCCCGTCTGGGCCCAGGCCTGGACGCCGTCGACCCTGATGCAGGCCCTGGCCACCCACAAGTCGGCCAAGGCCACCTTCGTCGAACGCAAATACCTCGCCGTGCTGGACCAGCCCGTGGAATCGCGTGGTGAGCTGTCGTTCACCGCCCCCGACCGGCTGGAAAAGCG
>JAYSCA010000170.1:0-5879 GCA_041915165.1 Ideonella sp. | reverse complement strand
CCAAAGGACGCGGTGCTGCTCTTGACCGCGGCTTCGATCAGCTTGGTGTTCTTCATCGTCACCACCTTGTGGCCGCCGCGGGTGGCGTCCACCAGGGTGTAGACGCCCCGCTTGTTCTTGTCGGCATGCAGGGTTTCGCTGCCGCTGAACAGCGTGTGGCCGGTGACGAGGGCGTCGGTGTTTTCGATCTCGTCCCAGCTGTCCAGCAGCTTCTTGCCGGCGCCACTGACGATGAAGTGCATGCGGCTGGGCGTCTGGTCGGCCCGCTCGCCGGTCACCAGCACGTCCCAGGCCAGCTGGGGCTGGCCGTTGCGGGCATAGACCACCAGTTCCTTGCTGGCGACCTGGGCCTGCAGGTGCGCGAAGCGGCCCTTGGCGAACGCGGCGGCACCGTCGGCGGCCAGCGCCGGGGTGGTCGACAGCGACAGCGCGCCACCGAAGGTGCGGCTCAGGCCGCGCAGCACACCGCGGTTGCTTTCATGCACGACCACGTCGCCGCCCAGCACGCGCAGGCCGCGGAAGGTGCGGTCGAAGCGCACGTGCTCGGCGCCATCGGCATCCACCACCAGGTCACGGGCGACGAACTCGTCCTGCCCGGCCACCAGGCCGGCCTGGGCTTTCAGATGGGCCAGCGCGCGGGCCACGGCGGGGTGACCCGCGGCAGGCTGGGCCGCCAGGGCCGCGGGGGCCAGGCAGACGGTCAGGGTGGCCAGCGCGGCCAGGTGCAGGGCGGTGGGTTTCATGGTGATCGACGCAAAAAAATCGGGAAGCGTCAGAGGCCGCGGCGGGCGGCCTCTGACGGAGAAGTCCCCAGGGTTCCGGGGAGGTGCGGACCAGTGTCGGACGGGGGTCTGCACCGGCCCATCCCTACCCCAGGGGAGGTGGACAACCCGCGGGTGCGGGTCAGTTCACCAGGATGGCCGACCAGGCGGACTTGACGGCGGCCACTTCGGTGGAGGCGGCGCCGTAGAGGTCGGTGGCCGCGCTGACGGTGGCCGTGCGCGCACCGGCGTAGTTGGTGCTGGAGGTCATGTAGACGGTCAGCGCGCGGTACCAGATCTTGGCCGCCTTGTCGCGGCCGATGCCCACCAGGGTGCCGGTGCCGGTGGCCGTCTTCTTGTTGCCGCTGACGCAGGTCTTGGACGGCACGCCGGCGGTGGTGCCCTCGGCCAGCATGTAGAAGAAGTGGTTGGCCGGACCGGACGAGTAGTGCACGTCCAGCAGCCGCAGGCCGGAGTACCAGCAGTCGGCCGAGTAGCCGTCCTTGTTGGGCTGGACCATGTAGCGCAGCGCCTTGCCGGCGGTGGTGTAGAGCTCCTCGCCGATCAGGTAGTCGGGCGTGTCGTAGGCATTGTTGGCGTAGTACTCCACCATCGTGCCCATGATGTCCGAGGTGGCCTCGTTCAGGCCGCCCGACTCACGCGAGTAGGTCAGGTTGGCGGTGCGCGAGGTGACGCCGTGGGTCATCTCGTGGCCGGCCACGTCCAGCGACACCAGCGGGTTCAGCGTGCTGCCGTCGCCGTAGGTCATGCAGAAGCAGCTGTCGCTCCAGTAGGCGTTGTCGTAGTTGCTGCTGTAGTGCACGCGCGAACGGGCGCCGGCGCCGTCGTTGGCGATGCCGCTGCGACCGAAGGTGGCCAGGTAGTAGTCCCAGGTCATGTTCTGACCATAGGCGGCGTCGGCGGCGACGGTCTCGCTGCTTGACTCGGCGTTGTTGCCCCAGATGTTGTCGGCACCGGTCAGCGTGGTTTCGGTGCTGGTGCCGTTGCTCATGGTCACCACGTAGTGGTTGCCACGGGTGCTGTCCTTGAGGGTGTAGGTCGAGCCGCTGAGCTGGTCGTGCAGGCTCACGTTGCCCGCGTACAGGGTCTTGCCGGTGCCGACGTCGTCGAGGGTCTGGATGTCGTCCCAGCGGTCCAGCAGCGTCTTGTCGGCGGCGGCCACGATCAGGTGGGCCTCGCTGGGCGTGCCATCGGCGCGCATGCCGTTGACGCGCACATCCCAGGCCAGCTGGGGCTTGCCTTCGCGTGCGTAGACCACCAGCTCGGCCGATTGCACCGCGCCGCGCTGGGCGCCGAACTGGGCCAGGGCTTCGCTCTTGGCGGCTTTGGCCAGCACCACCGGCTTCAGGTCGACCTGGATCAGGTTGCGCAGGGTCTGGCTGATGCCGTTGAAGCGGCCGTCGGCCTGGCTGTGCACCACCAGATCGCCACCGATCACGCGCAGGCCGGCATGGGTGCGCTCGAAGCGCACATGCTCGGTGCCGTCGGCATCGACCACCAGGTCACGGGCGACGAAGCTGTCACGGCCGGAGTTGTGGGCGGCCTGGAAGGCGGTGCTGCCCAGGTGGGCCAGCGCGCGCTGCACGGCCGGGTGGTCGGCGGCAGGGACGGCGGCCAGGGCGGGCGCGCCCAGCGTGAGGGCCAGGGCCGCAGCGGCCACGGCGCGAAGTGCAAAGGTCTTCATGGAGTGGAATGTCCTCGTGGGTGTGGGGGGTGTTGTGGGCTTCGGCACGCGCTCCGGATCACGGTCGGCGGGCCGATGCGCAGTGTCAGAGGCGTGTCACCCGCCGAGGCATCCCCTACACAGGGGGGAACCTGTCAGAGCTGACAGGAAGGTGTGTATGGGCGTAACAAAGCCCGGGTGAAAACCCGGATCGTCCCGTGAGCCTGTGCTCAGGCCTTCAGAAACTCCGCGCGGGCGCCCAGCCAGCGCGCCACCTGGGCGCGGGCCGCCGCGGGGTGGCGGTCCAGCAGCTGGCTGGCCAGCGTGCGGGCGCGGGCCAGCAGCGGCGCGTCCTCGGCCAGGTCGGCAAAGCGCAGCAGCGCGTCGCCCGATTGACGGGCCCCCATGAACTCGCCCGGGCCGCGGATGTCCAGGTCGCGCCGCGCGATCTCGAAGCCGTCGGTGGTCTCCACCATGGCCTTCAGACGCTGCTTGCCGGTGTCCGACAGCGGCGTGCCGTAGAGCAGCACGCAGACGCTGGCCACGCTGCCGCGGCCCACCCGGCCGCGCAGCTGGTGCAGCTGCGCCAGGCCGAAGCGCTCGGCATGCTCGATCACCATCAAGCTGGCGTTGGGCACGTCCACGCCCACCTCGATCACCGTGGTGGCCACCAGCACCTGCAGCTCACCGGCGGAGAAGCGCGCCATCACCGCGGCCTTCTCGGCCGGCGGCATGCGGCCGTGCAGCAGGCCCACCTCCACGCCGGGCAGGGCCTGGGCCAAGTCCTCGCGGGTGGCGGTGGCGTTGCTCAGCTCGGACAGCGGTGTGCCACGGCTGTCGTCGTCGTTCTCGCTTTCCTCGATCAGCGGGCAGACCCAGTAGACCTGCCGGCCGCGCGCCACCTCCTCGCCAATGCGCTCCATCACCTCGTGGCGCCGGCTGTCGGCGAACACCTTGGTGACGATGGGTGTGCGCCCGGGCGGCAGCTCGTCGATGGTGGAGACCTCCAGGTCGGCGTAGTAGGTCATGGCCAGGGTGCGCGGGATGGGCGTGGCGCTCATCATCAGCAGGTGCGGCTCCAGCGGCCGGCCGTCGTCGGTCTGCGCGCGCAGCTTGCGCCGCAGCTCCAGCCGCTGCGCCACGCCGAAGCGGTGCTGCTCGTCCACGATGGCCAGGCCCAGCCGGGAGAACACCACGTCGTCCTGGATCACCGCGTGCGTGCCCACCACCAGCAGGGCCTCGCCGCTGGCCACCTTGGCCAGCATGGCCTGGCGCGCCTTGCCCTTGCGGCTGCCGGTCAGCCAGGCCACGGTGATGCCCAGCGGCTCCAGCCACTGCACCAGCTTGGCGAAGTGCTGTTCGGCCAGGATCTCGGTGGGCGCCATCAGTGCGCACTGCCAGCCCTGGTCCATCGCGATGGCGGCGCACAGCGCGGCCACCACCGTCTTGCCCGCGCCCACATCGCCCTGCAGCAGGCGGTGCATGGGCTGGGGCTGGGCCAGGTCGGTGGCAATCTCCTCGCACACCCGGTGCTGGGCCCGGGTCAGGCCCCAGGGCAGTTGGGCCAGCAGGCGCTCGTGCAGGCCGCCGGGGCGGGCGGGCAGGGCGGGGGCGGCCAGCAGGGCGCGCTCGCGGCGCGACTGCATCTGCGAAAGCTGCTGGGCCAGCAGCTCCTCGAACTTCAGGCGCTGCCAGGCCGGGTGGCTGTGGTCCTCCAGCGTGGCCAGCTGCGCTTTCGGTGGCGGGTGGTGCAGGAAGTGCAGCGCATCGCGCAGCGTGGGCAGGCCCGCGGGCACGCTGCCGGCGGGCAGCACCTCGTCCAGCGGCGCGCGGCCCAGGCCGGCGGCCACCGCCTTGCGCAGATAGGCCTGGGGCAGCTGGGCGGTGCTGGGGTAGACGGGCGTGAGCGAGGCCGCCAGTGGCGTGCCGTCCTGCACCGCCTTGAAGGTGGGGTGCACCATCTCGCGGCCGAAGAAGCCGCCGCGCAGCTCGCCGCGCACCCGCACCCGCGCGCCCGGGGCCAGCGTCTTCTGGTGCGAGGGGTAGAAGTGGATGAAGCGCAGCACCAGCTCGTCGCCGGCATCGTCCTGCAGCCGCACCACCAGCTGGCGGCGCGGGCGCAGCTCCACCTTGCATTCGGTCACCACGCCCTCGGTCTGCAGCGGCAGGCCCAGCCGGCCCTCGCGCAGCGGGGTCAGGCGGGTTTCGTCCTCATAGCGCAGCGGCAGGTGCAGGGCCAGGGCCAGCGGGGTGGTCAGGCCCAGGCGCTCCAGGGCCCTGACCGGGCCGGAGCGCGGCTTCGCGGGGGCGGCGGGCGTGGCGGGAAGAGAGGCCTCGGGCATGAACGAATTCTCGCCGCGCCGCTGGATTGGGGCCGGGGCGCCACAGCAGCTGACACTTTTTTTCACTTGTCGGCGGCGCATTGCGGCCTTCCGTCACAGGCTGGGGCGACAATCGCGCACCCAACAGCGGGCGCCGGATGCACCGCTGCAGAAATGGATGTTCATGGTGATCGCGCTGCGGGTCTTTGGCCGTTTGATGTTCTGGTTGTCTCTGGTGTTGCTGGTCGCGCTGGCGCTGGCCTGGGCCTGGGACCGTTCCGACAAGCAGTCGGCCGCCAGCACGGAGGAACCCGCGCCGGCCGTGGCGTCTCCCACCGCCTGACTCCTGGCGGGCGCAGGGGGCTTCCCCCTGCGTGGAACAATACGGGCTCGTTCACTCTTGAAGGCCGGTCAAGCCTGCAAGCCATGCCTGTTGATTCCCAGCCCGTTCGGGCCTCGGCCTACACCCTGGCCGATTTCGATTTCCCCCTCCCCCCTGAACTGATCGCCCAGCAGCCGGCGGCCGAGCGCAGCGCCGCCCGCCTGCTGGATGGCCGCGGCGACCGGCCGGTGGATCGCGTCTTCCGCGAACTGCCCGCGCTGCTCAACCCCGGTGACCTGCTGGTGTTCAACGACACCCGCGTCATCAAGGCCCGCCTGCACGGCGAGAAGGCCACCGGCGGCAGCGTGGAGGCCCTGGTGGAGCGCGTGCTGCCCACGGCCACCGACGAGCCCGGCGAACTGCTGGCCCATGTGCGCGCCAGCAAGTCGCCCAAGCCCGGCAGCACCGTGCGCCTGGGCACCGACCATGGCGAGGGCTTCGAGGCCGAGGTGCTGGGCCGCGGCGGTCCCGACGGTTCGCTGTTCCACCTGCGCGTGCCGGGCAACCCCTTCGCGCTGCTGGAGACCTACGGCCACGTGCCGCTGCCGCCCTACATCACGCACGACGATGCGCCCGAGGACGAGTCGCGCTACCAGACCGTCTTCGCCGCCCGACCCGGCGCCGTGGCGGCGCCCACGGCCGCGCTGCACTTCGACCAGGGCGTGCTCGATGCGCTGGCCGCCCGCGGCATTGAACGCACCCAGGTCACGCTGCACGTGGGCGCCGGCACC
>JAYSCA010000169.1:0-5895 GCA_041915165.1 Ideonella sp. | reverse complement strand
CTATTTGCCATCGGAAGGCCTCCTTCTTATCGAGACTCTTGACTCACTGAGACGGGTTGGATTGTTTTTGAACACCCTGACGGGGCGCTTGATCGTCATCAACGACGGTCGCGTCCTGTTGCAGGATGCGCTCGCCTTCTCGCTCCAGATCATCAAACTGGCCGCGGTGCAACGCCCAGCCGAACACGCCGATGATGACCAGGACCAGCACGGCGGACAGCGGAATCAACAAATAAAGAATGTCCATGGGATACCTTGCAGAGGTGGGCTGACGCTGTCAGCGCCCGATGCGCCAAGCATTTCCAACCACCAGCAGTGAACTCAAGGCCATGCCCAGCCCCGCCGCCCAGGGCGGAAGATACCCCAGCATGGCCAAAGGAATGCAGGCACTGTTGTAGAGCGCTGCCCAGATCAGGTTCTGACGCACCACGGTCATGGCTTGTCGGGCCAACCGGCGGGACAACACCAGATCCCCCAGACGGTTGGACACGATCACCGCATCGGCATGGGAGCGCGACACCAGGGCGCCCTGCCCCATGGCAAACGAAACATTGGCGCGCGCCAGCACGGGCGCGTCGTTGATGCCATCCCCCACCATGCCGACGATCGCGCCATCGGCCTGAGCCTGGGCCAGCACGTCACGCTTGATCGCCGGCGTCGCGTCGCCATGGAACTCCGCCAGGCCCAGGGAGGCCGCCAGGCGACCGACACGCGCCGTGTCATCCCCGGACAGCAGGCTCACCTGAACCCCATCCGCTGCAAGCGCCTGGAGCGCCTGGGCGGCATCGGGACGGAGTTGCTCGTCAAACTCGAAACGCGCCAGCGGCTGCCCCGCCGGACCGAAATAAACAGCCTGCCCCGCCTCTTGTCCGGCCGATGGCGAGAGAGCCCCTTCCCCTGCGACCCAGGCTGGGGACCCCAGCCGCCAGCGAACCCCGCGGTCATCCTCTCCCTCAAGACCAGCCCCGGCCTGCTCCTGCACCTGGCTCCATTCCATGCCCGCCGACGCCGCTCCCCGGGCCGCCAGGGCCTGGGACAGCGGGTGACTGGACCAGCGGGCCAGCGACGCCGCCTGCTCGGCCAAGGCCTGCGCATCGCCAGCATCCGCCAGCAGCACGGTGCGTGACCACTGCGGCCGCTCCTCCGTCAAGGTGCCGGTCTTGTCGGTGTAGAGCCGGGTCATGCTGGCCAGGGCTTCCAGGGCATCGAGCCGCTGCACCATCACACCGCGCCGCGCCAGCGCACCGGCTGCCGCCACCAAGGCCGAAGGGGCTGCCAGAGACAAGGCACAGGGGCAGGTGACGATCAACACCGACACCATGACCCAGACCGCCCGGGACGGATCCACCCACGACCAGACCAAGCCGGCCCCCAGGGCCAGGGCCAGCACCGTCCACAGGAAGGGAGCCGCCCAGGCATCCGCCCAGCGGGCCAGCGCCGGGCGCTGGCTCATGGCATCGCGCATCATGGCCACGATGGCCTCATGCCGGGTGTCCGCCCCCACCCGCTCCACCTGCATGGTGGCCGGCGCGCCCAGGTTGATGCTGCCAGCCACCACCTCGTCGCCGGCCCGTTTCACCACCGGACGGGATTCCCCCGTCAGCAAGGATTCATCGGCTTCGGTCTGCCCCCGCTCCAACCGGCCGTCGGCCGGAAAGGCGGCACCAACCGGCACACGCACCCGGTCCCCTCGGACCAGACGGAGCACACTGACCGTTTCAACCTCGTCGCCGGTCTTCAGCCGCAAGGCCGTCTCGGGCATGCCCGACAGCGTCTCTTCCAGCGCCTCGGCCGCACGGTGCCGGGCGCTCATCTCCAGATAGCGCCCCCCCAGCAGAAAGCTCACGAACATCGTGAGCGAATCAAAGTAGACCTCGTGCCCGAAGGGGCCGCTCGGGTCGAAGGTGGCGCCGGAACTTGCGACAAAGGTCACCAGCAAGCCCAGCGCGACCGGCACGTCCATGCCGATCTTGCGCCGCCGCAGGCTGTGCCACGCCCCCTTGAAGAAGGGCCCCGCGGAAAACAGCAGCACCGGCAGCGTCACCACCCAACTGCCCCAGTTCAACAGCTGCCGCAGGTCTGGCGCGAGTTCGTTGCCATGTGCCACATAGCTGGGGGTGGCGAACATCATCACCTGCATGGCGCAGAAACTGGCCACGAACACCCGCCACAGCGCCTGTCGCCGCTCCTTGCGCCGCAGTTCCCGCGCCGAGGCGGCTGCATCGGGAACCGCGTCATAGCCTGCCCCCCGGACGGCCTGCACCAGCCGGGAAGGCGAAGTCTGCGCCGGGTCCCAACGAACCTGGGCCCGTCGGGAGGCCGAATTGACCCGCGCCTCCTCGACCCCCGGCACCGCCGCCAGGGCCGATTCGATGATGCCGGCACACGCGGCACAGTACATTCCGCTCAGCTGGAACGAGGACTCCGCCTGGCGCTGCCCATCCGCCGCCTCGCTCCAGCGGGTGAAGCGCTGCTGTTCGATCGGGTCGTCCAGAACGGCCAGATCAGGACCCGGTGTCGGTTCAGCGCCAAGGGATACAACAGCATTCATGAAGCGATAGGCAGATGTCAGCCGCCCAGCGGGCCGGCACGTTGAGGCATGTTATGGCCATCCATCCCCTTTGAAATGACATTCATCAAGAGTAATTCCGTCGTCCTCGGCGCCATCTGTTGGTTCGCTGGGGTTTTCCCGAGCCTGGCGCAGGCCCAGGGCAACGCCCCACAGCCTCAGCACCTGCCCACGGTGACGCTTTCCGCGGGGATGTACAACATCGTGGCCCAGGTGGCCCAGACGCCGGAGCAGCGGGAAATCGGCTTGATGTTCCGGAAAGCGATGGCCCCGCACGAGGGCATGTTGTTCGTGTTCGAAATTCCAGCCACCCAGTGCTTCTGGATGAAGAACACCCTGATTCCACTGTCTGCGGCGTTCGTGGCCGAGGACGGCACGATCGTGAACATCGAGGACATGGCCCCGATGACCGAAGCCTCGCACTGCTCCCGCAAACCCGTGCGCTTCGTGTTGGAGATGAACCAGGGCTGGTTCAGCAAGCGGGGACTGAAGGCCGGCGCCCGCCTGAGCGGCCCGGCCTTTGCCGCACCCTGAGTCGCGGCTGAAGTAGGCACAAAAAAAGGCCGGCATGCTGCCGGCCTTTTGGTGTGGGGTAAAACCCGCCGGCCGCTCAGGCGGCGAAATTGGCTTCCGCGAACGACCAGTTCACCAGGTTGTTCAGGAAGGTCTCGACAAACTTGGGACGCAGGTTGCGGTAGTCGATGTAGTAGGCGTGCTCCCACACATCGATCGTCAGCACCGGTTTGTCAGCGGTGGTCAGCGGCGTGCCGGCGGCCCCCATGTTGACGATGTCCAGCGAACCGTCGGTCTTCTTCACCAGCCAGGTCCAACCCGAACCAAAGTTGCCCACGGCGCTCTTGGTGAAGGCTTCCTTGAAGGCCGCGAACGAGCCCCACTTGGCGTTGATGGCCGCAGCCAGCGCGCCAGTGGGCTCGCCGCCGCCGTTCTTCTTCAAGCAGTTCCAGAAGAAGGTGTGGTTCCAGGTCTGGGCCGCGTTGTTGTAGACGGGGCCGCTGGACTTCTTGACCACTTCTTCCAGCGGCAGGCCTGCGAACTCCGTGCCACCGATCAGGTTGTTGAGGTTCACCACATAGGCGTTGTGGTGCTTGCCGTAGTGGTACTCCAACGTCTCCCGGCTCATGTGGGGGGTCAGGTCGTCCAGGCCAAACGGCAGCGGCGGCAGAGTGTGTTCCATGCGGATTCCTTTCGTGGATGACACGGCGGTCGTGAGGCCCGCCGACTTCATGGGTGAAGAGTCGGCGATGATTGTAGGCACGGGTGCCTAATCCGACGCGCGCGCAGGCCCAGTATCCCTGGCCCCAGGGTCGATATCGGTGACGGTGGCCTGGGCAACCCCATCCTGCCAGACCGCCCGCACGGTTTGACCGGTCGACAACTGGGCCACCGACAGGATCGGTCGCCCATCCGCCCCCTCCACCCAGGCATAGCCGCGCGAAAGGACGGCCCGGGGATCCAGCGCGGCCAGTCGGGCCGTTCGCAGCCCCAGCGCATGCTGCTGTGTCTGCAACATCTGCCCAACCGCCCGTTGCCAACGCGTCTCCAGATCGGCCCGTCGCTGACGGGCCCGCAAGGTCTGCGCGGTCGACACCGCAGTCAGGCGTTGCCGCAGGCGGAGCAGCCGCTCGGCCTGCAGCTGGAGCTGCCGCCGGGGGTCACGCAACCGCAACCCCGCCCGGTCCAACTGCTGAGCGGCCCCCTCCAGACGCTGGTGCACCCGGCGGATCATCCACTGGGCCCGGCCGTCCAGGGCCGCCAGCAGTTCATCCCGTGCGGGCGAGACCAGCTCCGCCGCAGCGGTCGGCGTGGGCGCCCGCAGGTCCGCCGCCCAGTCGGCCAGGGTGACATCGGTCTCATGCCCCACACCGCAGATCACCGGCAGGGCGGACTGCGCCACGGCCAGGACCACGCGCTCGTCGTTGAAAGCCCACAGGTCTTCCAGGCTGCCGCCGCCCCGACACAGCAGAATGACATCCACCTCCGCCCGGGCATTGGCCTGCGCCAGGGCAGCCTGCAGCGCCGCCGGCGCCTCCGCCCCCTGAACCTGGGAGGGATAGAGGACCACCTGCACATGCGGGGCGCGGCGGCGCAACGTGGTCACAACATCGTGCCAGACCGCACCGCTGGCCGACGTCACCACCCCGACGGTGCGCGGATGCGGCGGCAACGCCCGCTTGCGAGCCGGGTCAAACCAGCCCTGCGCCGCCAGGCGGGCCTTCAGGCGCAGAAACTCCTCGTACAGCGCCCCCGCCCCCAAGGGCTGCAACGCCTCCACCACCAACTGCAGCTCCCCCCGCGGCTCGTAGATCGACAACCGCCCCCGCAGTTCAACCTGCTGACCATCCCGAGGCGGACTGGCCAGCAGGGCGGCTTGGCGCCGGAACATGACACACCGGATGGCGGCCCCGTTGCCCTGGCCATCCTTGAGAGAGAAATAGCAGTGCCCGCTGGCCACCCGCAGGTAGCCCGACAGTTCCCCCCGAACCGTGACGGCGCCAAAGCGCGCGGCCATCGCGTCGGCCACAGCCAGCAGCAGCCCAGCGACGCTCCAGGCGCGTCCGCCCTCCTCCTGCCGAGGCTCAAGCCCGTCCATCATGCGCATGCACCTCGCCCCTGCCGTAACAGATATCCACGCAGCCCCTGGTCGGCCAGGAGACCGACGCCACACCCCGCAGAAAACGACTTCTCGTCACAACACATTGATTTATATGGAAATTCGATCGCCATCTTTTTGGGCAATCTAGCAAAAAGCCTGTGGCGACGGGCTCTGCGGCCGCCCCCCCCCCGCTTACCCACAAAGTTATCCACAGAAAATGTGGATGCCGGGCGGCTGACAGCCACCGTCGCACATCTGCTGCACGCCGCAGCTGGCGACCGCCCCTTCAGTTCATAATCGCGGGCACGCTGTCTGCAAGGCCTTGGGGCCAGAGGGGTATCGTTGCTGTCCATCATACAAGCCGCTGGCTGGCCCATTTGGCCGCTGATCCTGTGCTCGGTCGGGGCCCTGGCCCTGGTGCTGGAGCGTTTGGTTTTCCTGCGCAAGGTGCGCGTGGCCCCCGAGGGACTGACCGACGAGGTGCTGACGGTGGCCAAGCAAGGCGTTCCCAGCGCCGAGGTACTGAAGAAGCTCGCCGACAACTCCCTGCTGGGTGGCGTGCTGGCCGGTGGCCTGCGTGCCTGGGCCAGCGATCCGCGTGCCCCCGAGTCCACGCTGCGACAGGCCTTTGAAACGGCTGGTCGCTCGGCCGCGCACCAGTTGGACCGCTATCTGAACGCCATTTCCACCATCGCCTCGGCCGCACCGCTGC
>JAYSCA010000168.1:0-5988 GCA_041915165.1 Ideonella sp. | reverse complement strand
CATTGGGCACCAGGTCGGTGTTGACCTTGCCCACGCCGCGGCCGGGCACCTTGTCTTCCTTCTTGGTGTTGCCCTTCATCCAGTCGAAGTAGGCCACCATCGCCTTCATGTCGTCCGAATCGGGCGGCAGCGGCTTGCCGTTCATCGAGCGGCGGAAGCAGCCGTTGATGCGGTCTTCGATGGTGATGACCTTGCCAGCCCGCGGCGCGTACGAGGGGAAGAAGGCGGTGATGCCCACGTACGGCGAGCCATCGGCCACCGTCCCCGCATTCAGGTGGCAGGAGGTGCAGTTCAGGTCGTTGCCGACGTTCTTGGGCAGCAGGATGTGGGTCTCCGAGTTCAGCCGCATGCCGCGCACCAGCTGGGCCGCGTTGGGCTCTGCCAGCAGCTTGGACAGACGCGGGGTCTCGAAGGCCGACTTGTCGATCTTCGGGTCCAGGTTCTTGCGCGCTGCGGCCACGTCCTCTGCCGCCACCGCGCCGGCGCCCTGCCCCCAGCTTTCTCGCACGAAGCTCAGGATCTCGGCGATCTCGCTGTCGCTGAGGCGGGCAAAGGCTGGCATCGTGTAGACCCGCGGATGGGCCCCGGTGGAAGCGGTCTTCCAGCCCGTCAGCGTGATGTGGATCAGCGTGGCCGGGTCCTTGGCCGCCACCGTCGGGTTGCCGGCCAGGGCCGGGAACACGCCCTTCACGCCGCTGCCGCTTGCACGGTGGCAGTCGGTGCAGAACTGGGTGTAGCCCAGGCCACCAGCGGTGGTGAACAGCTTGGCCGGCGGCTCGGTGCTGGCCGCCACCGGCGCTGGCGCGGCGCTCTTGGGCTTGTCCGAGGGCAGCGACTTCAGGTAGGTGGCGATGGCCACCAGGTCCGGGTCGTTGACATGCTGGGTCGAGTGCAGGATCACGTCGGTCATGCTGCCCGACGCGGTGGCAAAGCGGTTCTGCCCCGTCTTGAGCATCTCGACGGTGTCCGGCACGGTCCAGAGGTCCCGCAGTTCGACCGCGTTCCAGTGCTCAACCTGGGCGCCCGACAGGAACAGCTTGCCCTTGGAGCCCAGGTCGCTCATGGCCTGCTCCTGGAAGCCGATGCCGCGCGGCGTGTGGCAGGCGCCGCAGTGGCCCAGGCCCTGCACCAGGTAGGCGCCGCGGTTCCAGACCGCGTCCTTCTGCGGATTGGCCACGAAGGGGGTCTTGTCGGCGAACACCGCATCCCAGTAGGCCAGGCCCCAGCGCTGGTTGAACGGGAAGTGCATGCCCAGCGGCGGATTGGCCTGGGCCACCGGCTGCACGCCCTGGCGCAGGTAGGCCCACAAGGCCTTCATGTCCGCGTCGGTCATCTTGGCGTACGACGGGTAAGGCATGGCCGGATAGAGCCGATGGCCGTCGGCCGAGACGCCGTGGCGCATGGCGCGATCGAACTGGCCAAAGGTCCACTGGCCGATGCCGTGTTGGGCGTCGGGCGTGATGTTGGTCGAGTAGATGGTGCCGAACGGGGTCTCCAGCGCACGGCCACCGGCCATCTCGCCGCGCCCCGGGGCGGTGTGGCAGGCCACGCAATCGCCCAGCTGGGCCACGTAGCGGCCCTGGGCCACCAAGGCATCGTCGGCTTTGGCGCCGAAACCGGGATCTTTGTTCTCGACGCTGGGTGGCACGGCCATCCAGACCGCGGCCGCACCGACCACGGCCACCACGGCGGCGGCAGCAATGCCATAGCGCCGGATGCGGGGGCTGTTGACTTCTCTCATGGGCAAGACCTTTTTGTTGCCAAGGTTTTGCCAGAGAGGTTAGGCGTTTACGCGCGGGACGGTGAGTCGGGGTTCCCCCCCATGCAACCCGGGTTTTCCCGGGTCGACGGCGGCAGCGCGGGGCAGCGGCGGGCGAATTCTTCCGCCGGCAGCGGGCGGGCGAAGCGGAAGCCCTGCACCAGGTCGCAACTGTGGGCGCGCAGGAACTCGGCCTGGGCGTCGGTCTCCACCCCCTCGGCCTGCACCACGAAGCCCAGGCCGTGGCCCAGGCCAATGATGGCGCGGGTCACGGTGGCGCCGGCGGTGTCGCGTTCCAGGTCCTTGATGAAGGCGCGGTCCACCTTGAGCTTGTTGAGCGGCAGGCGCCAGAGGTGGCTGAGCGAGGTCTGCCCCGTGCCGAAATCGTCAATGGCCAGCGCCACGCCCAGCGCGCGCAGATCGGCCAGCTGCTGCAGGTCGCGCTCGGCGTGCCGCATGATGTAGGACTCGCTGATCTCCAGCTCCAACCGCTGCGCTGGCAAGCCGGTGTGCTGCAGCACGCGGGCCACCGTCTCGGCCAGGTCGCCGCGCTGGATCTGCAGGCCGGCCACGTTGACAGCGATCACGCCGATCTCCAGCCCGGCGTCCAGCCAGGCCCGGGCCTGCCGGCAAGCCGTCTCCAGCACCCAGGCGCCGATCGGGATGATCAGGCCGCTGTCCTCCGCCACCGGGATGAAGGTGGCCGGCGAGATCGGCCCCAGCTCCGGGTGGGGCCAGCGCAGCAGCACCTCGGCGCCCACCAGCCGGCCATCGCCCAGGGCATAGACGGGCTGGTAGTTCAGCACGAACTCGTCGCGTTCCAGCGCGCGCCGCAGGTCGTTCTCCAAGCGCATGCGGTCCAGCGCCAGCTCGTTCAGGTGCGGCTCGAACAGCCGGTAGCCGCCGCGGGCCGTCTCCTTGGCCTGGTAGAGCGCCAGGTCGGCAAACTTGAACAGGCTGGTGACGTCCGCCCCATGCTCGGGGTAGAGGCTCACGCCGATGGTGGTGGCCACCGACAGCGTGTGGGACTCCAGCACAAAGGGTTCGTGGAAGGCTTGGATGATGCGGTGCGCGCTGGCCTCGACATCCTGCACGGAGTCGATGTTCTCCAGCAGCACCACGAACTCGTCGCCGCCCAGGCGGGCCACCGTGTCGGTATCGCGCACCACCTGCTGCAGCCGGAGCCCGACCGCCTGCAGCAACGCATCCCCCACCGGGTGGCCCAGGCTGTCGTTGATGTGCTTGAAGCGGTCCAGGTCCATGAACAGCACCGCCAGCAGGCCGTGCGCGCGCCGGGCGCGGGCCAGCGCCTGGCGGCAGCGGTCCATCAGCAGGGCCCGGTTGGGCAGGCCGGTCAGCGCGTCGTAATAGGCGAGCTGGTGGATGCGCTGGGCCTGGGCCTTCTGCTCGGTGATGTCCGAGAAGATGCCGATGTAGTGCTTGATCTCGCCCGACCCGCCCCGAACGGTGGTGATGTTCTGCCAGATGGAGACGATGTGGCCGTCGCGGTGGCGGTTGAGGATCTCGCCCTCCCAGTGGCCGCGCTCATGCAACTGGCCCCACATGTCCTGGTAGAAGCTGGGCGGGTGCTGGCCCGACTTCATCACATTGGGCTGGCGGCCCAGCACGTCGGCCTCCTGATAGCCCAGGATGGTGGTGAAGGCGCGGTTGATCTTGCGGATGCAGCCCTCGGCATCGGCGATCAGCACCGCGTTCAGGCTGTTGTCGAACACCGTGGCGGCCAGCCGCAACTCGTCTTCGGCCTGGCGGCGGGCGGTGATGTCCTGCACCGTGCCCACGCTGCGGGGCGTCCGGTCGGCGGCCACGAAGGTGCTGGCCCGCAGGTGGACCCAGCGCACCGACCGGTCGGCCATGTCGATGCGGAACTCCAGGTCGCAGGGCTGATGGGCGCTCAACGCCAACATGAAGGCCTGGGCCGTCTCCAGACGGTCCTCGGGGTGGATCGCGGTGAACAGCGTGGCCAGGCTGGGCGACACCCCGGGCTGGACATCCAGCAGCGAACGGGTCTCGGCCGACCAGCTCATGGTCTCGCTGAGCGGGTCCAGCTCCCAGCTGCCCACCCGGGCCACGCTCTCGGCCTGGTTGAAGCGGGCATCACTGGCCAGCAGCTCCTGCTCCTTGCGCTTGAGCACCGAGATGTCGGTGCCGGTGATGACCGCGCCTTCCTCCTTGCCCTGCGCGCTGTAGAGCACCGCGCCCTCGACCAGGTGGTAGCGGTGGCTGCCATCGCGCATGGCCAGCCGGTGTTCGGCCCGGTAAAGCCCCTGGCGGCGCACCTGTTCAAACAGCACCGAGTGCACGGCCCACGGCAAGGCCGGCAGCGCCGCCGCCAGGGCAGCCCGGTCGGCCGGGTGCAGCAGGGCGTCGATGCTCTCGCCCTCTGCCAGCGGCGCCAGGACCTCGGTGCAATGCGCGTTGCCATGCCGCAGCCGCCCGGACGGCTCCAGCACCAGCACCGCCCCGCCGACCGTCTCCATGATGCGTTCGGCAAAGGCCGACAGGGCCTGTTCACGGTCGCGCGCCGCCTGCAGTTCGGCCCGCTGGCGCTCCAGCGCCAGCAGCATCGTGTCCGCCTGCTCCGCGCCATGCGTCAGCTCGTCCTGCAACGCGGTGTTGGCCAGGCGCAGGGCCTCGAGTTCGGTGCGCAGCAGGTCCAGGGCATCGCCGGCCGGGACGGCCGGCTCGGTGGGCCAGAACGACAGCAGGGCGTCGTGCTGCTTCATGGCGCCGACTCCACCGTGTCTTGTGCCTGCATCCAGGCCTGCACCTGCTGCACCGCGGGGGCCACGGCCTGCTGTACCGCCGCCGACAGGCCCAGCCGGTACGGCTGCACCGCGCTCATCTCGGCCGTCAACAGGCGCAGCGACGGCCAGGGCGCCCCGCTGGCCTGCAGCGCCTGCAGGGTGTAGCCCAGGCCCATGGCATGGCCAGCCAGACCGGTTTCGACCGGCACATTCCGGGGATCGACCTCGGCCAGACGCCCCGGCTGGCCCGCCGGCCGCGCGGCGTCCAGCAGCAGCGCGGCCTGGCAGTCGAGCAGCAGCGCCAGCGCATCCAGCCCGCGGGTGCCGACCTCGTGCAGGCTCCAGCCGGCCGGCAGGCCCAGGGCCGCCAGCTGCCGGCCGACGGCCAACGCAAACCCGTCATCGCCATGCAGCTCGTTGCCAAAGCACAGCACGCGATGGGGGGCAGCGTCGACCGCGAGGAAGGTCATGTGCCGATCCTCAGAGCGCCTGCCGGCGCCCCGCCGGTGTCCACGCAATGCACCGTGCAGACCAGGCAGGGATCGTGCGAGCGGATCAGGTGGCCGATCTCGATCGGGTCTTCGGGGTCGGCGACGTGCAGCCCCACCAGGCTGGCCTCCCAGTGGCCGGGCACGCCATCGCTGTCGCGCGGCGAGGCATTCCAGCCCGTCGGCGTGATGATCTGGTAGCGGTGCACCACGCCATCGCGCACCTGCACCCAGTGGCCCAGCGCCCCGCGGGCCGCCATCAGCAGGCCGGCGCCGTCGCCATCGACTTCGGTGCCCGGTGCGGGCGGCACGAAGTGGGGGCTGCCCAGGTCCGCCGCCAGTTCGTCCAGCGTCTGCCAGGCCTGCCGCAAGGCCACGCCGATGTGCCGCACTCGGGCGAACTGGCGCAGCCAGGCGCCACCGCCTTCGCTGGCCAGCAGCTCGCGCACCAGCGCGTCCCCGGCGATCACCAGCTCCGCCAGCGGGCCGGTCTGCACCACCTTGCCGGCATAGCGGGGCGCCTTGGCCCAGGTGTAGCGGTCGGTGCCGGGCTGGTAGTCGGGCACGGTCTCGCCGTCGAAGGGGTGGCGCCCCCCTTCATACGGCCGAAACCAGGAATGCCGCACATGCTCGGTGATTTGCGCCGGGTCCAGGGGCTCCACAGTGCCGGTGTCGCCATCGTAGAAGCCAGCCGGCAGCACATGGGCCGAGGCTCCGGGCCCCCAGCCTTCGGGATCGCACCAGGTGCCAAAGGACAGCAGGTGCGGCGTGCCCACACCCAGCCGGGCCAGACCGCGCGCCCGCAGGAAACGGGTCAGCAGGCCCAGCGCCGCGTCGGCGGCCGCGGGGCGCGCCAGCCAGTCCCACAGCCCGTCGGCCGAGGCCAGCGCCAGCCAGTCGTCCAGCGGACCGCCGATGATGCGCTGCTCGTACCAGCGCTGCACCTCGCCCAGGATGCTGCGGCAGGCGATCAGCC
>JAYSCA010000167.1:1383-6014 GCA_041915165.1 Ideonella sp. | reverse complement strand
CCAATATCTCGCCCTGGGGCATCATCATTGGCGGCGAGGAGCTGCACAACAACCACCACACCTACCCGACCTCGGCCAAGTTCTCGGTCAAGCCGTTTGAATTCGACATCGGCTGGGGCTACATCCGTGCGATGGAGATGCTGGGGTGGGCCAAGGTGCGCAAGACCGCGCCGCAGCTGCAGCTGGGCCCGCTGAAGCCCGAGGCTGATGCGAAGACGCTGGAGGCCATCATTGCCAACCGCTACGAGGTGATGGCCAACTATGCCAAGGAACTGCGCCGTGCCTGTGCCGGTGAAGTCGCCCGCGTGAAGGCCCAGGGCAGCAGCAACTCGGCCTGGTCCAACCTGCGTGTCGCCCAACGCTGGCTGCACCGCGATGCGGACAAGATCCCCTCGGACCTGCGTCCGCAGGTGGACAGTGCCGTGGCCACCTCGCCGGCGTTGCAGAAGCTGGTCACGATGCGCGAGGAACTGCGTCAGCTGTGGACCCGCACCAATGTGTCGGCTGAGCAGCTGGTGGCGGATCTGCAGGACTGGTGTCGCCGCGCCGAAGGCAGTGGCGTCGCCGCCCTGCGTGAGATCTCGTTGCAGCTGCGCTCCGCCCGCGCCTGAGGTCTGCGACGCCTCCCTCAAGAGCCCGCCTTGTGCGGGCTTTTTCATGTCTGTCGTCCGCTGTTCCTGCTACCCCGGCAGCAGAGAAGAGGGGCTACCGCACAGACATGAAAAAACCCGCCGTGCGGTGCAGGGCGGGTTTTGACCGGAAGGGGCTGAATTACTTCAGCTTCACTTCCTTGTACAGCACGTGCTTGCGTGCCTTCGGATCGAACTTCATGAATTCCAGCTTTTCGGGCGTGGTCTTCTTGTTCTTGTTCGTGGTGTAGAAGTGGCCGGTCCCCGCAGTGGATTCCAGCTTGATCTTCTCGCGTCCGCCTTTGCTTGCCATGGTGTCTGCTCCTCTGTCTGTGGATTAGGCTTGGCCGCGGGCACGCAGATCGGCCAGAACGGCGTCGATGCCCTTCTTGTCGATCAGACGCAGGGCGGCGTTGCTGATGCGCAGGCGCACCCAGCGGTTTTCGCTCTCAACCCAGAAACGACGGTATTGCAGGTTCGGCAGGAACCGGCGCTTGGTTTTGTTGTTGGCGTGGGAAACGTTGTTCCCGACCATGGGCTTCTTGCCCGTGACTTCGCAGACGCGTGCCATGAGGACACTCCTGTCATACAGCCAAGCACTTGACTGGTCCGAGGACCCTGTCAGCCACCTGGCCTCACCTCGCCAAAAGGGTGGCGGTAACCCATTCTTGTCCGAGTGCCCTGTGCAGGGCAGCGTCTTCCGTGAGATGAAGCGCGCTTCCTGTCCGTGGTCTTCGCAAGAAAACCAGCGATTATAGCGAAAGCGCGCCGGTGCGGGTCAGAGGCCTTGTTCCAGGAAGCGCTGGGCGTCCAGCGCGGCCATGCAGCCGGTGCCCGCCGAGGTGATGGCCTGGCGGTAGATGTGGTCCTGCACGTCGCCGGCAGCGAACACGCCCGGCACGCTGGTCATGGTGGCAAAGCCGTTCTGGCCGCCGCGGGTCACCAGGTAGCCGTCCTTCATTTCCAGCTGGCCTTGGAAGATGTCGGTGTTGGGCTGGTGGCCGATGGCGATGAAGCAGCCCTTCACGGTCACCTCCTCGTCGGTGCCGCCGTTGACGTCCTTCAGGCGCACACCGGTCACGCCGCTGGCATCGCCCAGCACCGCGTCCAGCGTCTTGTGCAGATGCAGCACGATCTTGCCGGCGGCCACCTTCTCCATCAGCTTGTCGATCATGATGGCCTCGGCGCGGAACTTGTCGCGGCGGTGGATCAGGTGCACCGTGTTGGCGATGTTCGACAGATACAGGGCTTCTTCCACGGCGGTGTTGCCACCGCCCACCACGCAGACCTCGTCACCGCGGTAGAAGAACCCGTCGCAGGTGGCGCAGCCGCTCACGCCGCGGCCCATGAATTCCTGCTCCGAGGGCAGGCCCAGGTACTTGGCGGAGGCGCCGGTGGCGACCACCAGCGTGTCGCAGGTGTAGGTGCCCGAGTCGCCGGTCAGCGTGAACGGGCGCTTGCTCAGGTCGACCGCATTGATGTGGTCGAACACGATCTGGGTGTTGAAACGCTCGGCGTGCTGCTGGAAGCGCTGCATCAGGTCCGGGCCTTGCACGCCCATCACGTCGGCCGGCCAGTTGTCCACCTCGGTGGTGGTCATCAGCTGGCCGCCCTGGGCCAGGCCGGTGACCAGCAGCGGCTTCAGGTTGGCGCGGGCCGCATAGATGGCCGCGGTGTAGCCGGCCGGGCCGGAACCGAGAATCAGAACCTGGGCATGGGTGGAGGTGGTGCTCATAGGGGACGCTCGCTGAGGGCGCACCACCGAGGGCGCCGGGGAACCGGATATGCTCGGGGGTGCGCAGGAATGACGAAAAGGCATTCTAGAGAACAGGCTGTCCGGGCGTGCCGGAGGGCCATCAAATACAGAGTTCAAGGGGGTGATTGATGTCGATGCTGACCAACCTGGACTTGATCCGTCGGGTACCGCTGTTCTCGATGCTGACGGACGAGCAGGCCCAGCTGGTGGCCGACGGGGTGGTCAAGCGCCGCTACCGCCGTGGTGAACTGGTGGTGGAGCAGGGCAAGAAGAGCAATGCGCTGTTCATCCTGCTCAATGGCCGGGCCCGGGTCCTGACCGCCGATGAGCGCGGGCGCGAGGTCATCCTCGCCGTGCTGGAGGCGGGCGACTACGTGGGTGAGATGAGCCTGATCGACAACCAGCCCCATTCGGCCTCGGTGCGCTGCGAGATCCAGTGCGACATGCTGATCCTGGGGCGGCCCGAGTTCGCCCGCTGCCTGCCCGAGAATTCCAGCCTGTCCTACGCCATCATGCGTGGCCTGGTGACGCGTCTGCGCAGTGCCGACCGACAGATCGAATCGCTGGCCCTGCTGGACGTCTACGGCCGCGTGGCCCGGGCCCTGCTGGACATGGCCGAGGACGACAACGGCGAGAAGGTGATCCGCGGCAAGGTGTCGCGCCAGGACCTGGCCAAGGTGGTCGGGGCCTCGCGCGAGATGGTCAGCCGGGTGATGAAGGATCTGACCGAGCGCGGTGTGATCGAGAATCTGGCGTCAGGCGGGGTGCGGCTCAAGCACCATGTGTCCTGAGGAGTTGAATGTCTGATCGAGAGACGGTGCGCCTCGTGCGCGGCGAGGTGAGTTGTTGATGCGGCGCGCCGTACCCCTGGGCAGCCCGCCGGAGGGCAGTCCGCCCCCGGCGACGGGCCGCTTCCTGTTGCGTCTGCGGCTGTTGCTGGGCGGCGTGCTGTGGCTGCTGGCCGCGCTGGCGCTGGCCAGCCGCAGTGCGGGCGACCCGGCGTTCACCACCTCCGGCAGCGGGGCGCCCTTGCACAACTGGCTCGGGGTGCCCGGCGCCTGGCTCGCGGATGTCGGCCTGATGCTGTTCGGCTTTTCCGCCTGGTGGCTGCTGGTGGCCGGTGCCCGGGCCTGGCTGGCCGGCCTGGCCACGCTGCTGCGCGAAGGCCGCGTCGAGCGGCCCGCCTACCGCTGGGTGACCCGCAGCGTGGGCCTGCTGTTGTTGATGATGGCCAGCTGCGCGCTGGAGTGGACCCGGGTCTACGGCTGGGAAACCCGCCTGCCGGGGCATGCCGGCGGTGCGCTGGGCTACACCCTGGGGCCCTGGTCCATGACCTGGCTGGGCTTTGGCGGCTCCGGCGTGCTGTGGATCGCGATGCTGGTGCTGGGCCTGCCGATGGCGCTGGGCTTCTCCTGGCTGCGACTGGCCGACACCCTGGGCGGCTGGATCGACGGCGTGCGGGAACACCACCACCAGCTGCGCGAGCAGGCCGAGGACATCCGCCTGGGCGAGCGCGCCCAGCGCGAGCGCGAGGCCGAGGTGGAAGTGGCCGTGGAGCGCGAGGTCGAGCAGCAGATCCAGGCCCCGCTGGTGATCGAGCCGCCGGTGCTGGAGGTGCCCAAGTCCGAGCGGGTGAACCGCGAACGCCAGAAGCCGCTGTTCCATGAGCTGGTGAACACCAAGCTGCCGCAGATCGACCTGCTGGACAAGGCACCCGGCCGGGTGGAGACCGTGACGCCTGAGTCGCTGGAGATGACCAGCCGGCTGATCGAGAAGAAGCTGTCGGACTTCGGCGTCGAGGTGCGCGTGGTGGCGGCCCAGCCCGGGCCGGTGATCACCCGCTACGAGATCGAGCCGGCCACCGGCGTGAAGGGCTCGCAGATCGTCAACCTGGCCAAGGACCTGGCGCGTTCGCTGTCGCTGGTCTCGATCCGGGTGGTCGAGACCATCCCCGGCAAGAACCTGATGGCGCTGGAGCTGCCCAACGCCAAGCGCCAGACCATCCGCCTGGCCGAGATCCTGGGCTCGCAGGTCTACAACGACGCCGCCTCGATGCTGACGCTGGCGCTGGGCAAGGACATCATCGGCGCGCCGGTGGTGGCCGACCTGGCCAAGATGCCGCACTGCCTGGTGGCCGGGACCACCGGCTCGGGCAAGTCGGTGGGCATCAACGGCATGATCCTCAGCCTGCTCTACAAGGCCGAGGCGCGCGATGTGCGCATGATCCTGGTCGACCCGAAGATGCT
>JAYSCA010000167.1:0-1373 GCA_041915165.1 Ideonella sp. | reverse complement strand
AAATGAGCGTCTACGAGGGCATTCCGCACCTGCTGTGCCCGGTGGTGACCGACATGAAGCAGGCCGGCAACGCGCTCAACTGGTGCGTGGGCGAGATGGAGCGCCGCTACAAGCTCATGAGCAAGATGGGCGTGCGCAACCTGGCGGGCTTCAACAAGAAGATCGACGAGGCCAAGGCGCGCGGCGAACTGATTCCCAACCCCTTCAGCCTGACCCCGGAAGAGCCGGAACCGTTGGAGCGTCTGCCCTACATCGTCATCATCATCGACGAGCTGGCCGACCTGATGATGGTGGTGGGCAAGAAGATCGAAGAACTGATCGCCCGCCTGGCGCAGAAGGCGCGTGCGGCCGGCATCCACCTGGTGCTGGCCACCCAGCGCCCCTCGGTGGACGTGATCACTGGCCTGATCAAGGCCAACATCCCGACCCGCATGAGTTTCCAGGTCAGCAGCAAGATCGACAGCCGCACCATCCTCGACCAGATGGGGGCCGAGGCCCTGCTGGGCATGGGCGACATGCTCTACCTGGCGCCGGGCACCGGCCTGCCGGTGCGGGTGCACGGTGCTTTCGTCTCGGACGACGAGGTGCACCGGGTGGTGGAGTCGCTGAAGGCCCAGGGCGAGCCCAACTACATCGAGGGCATTCTCGAAGGGGGCACGCTGGACGGCGACGGGGCTGCCGGTGGGGCCGGGGGCGCGGCGGATGCCGAATCCGACCCGATGTACGACCAGGCGGTGGCGGTGGTGCTGCAGCACCGCAAGGCCTCCATCTCGCTGGTGCAGCGCCATCTGCGCATCGGCTACAACCGCGCGGCCCGTCTGCTGGAACAAATGGAGCAATCCGGGCTCGTATCATCCATGGCTGGCAACGGCAACCGCGAGATCCTCCTGCCCCCGCGCGAGGAGTGAGGCGGTCGGCCGTGCTGCCGTTTCGGCCCGCCTGAGCGGGCATCTCCCCATGAATTCACATCACTCTGTTTCCCGCCGGGCCCTGTTGGGTCTCGGCCTGTGTCTGGGCCTGGGCGTGAGCCAGGTCGCCCTGGCGGCCGGCGCCGCCGATGCGCTGCGCGCGTTCGTCCATTCGGCCAAGGCTGGCCGGGCCAGCTTCACCCAGACGGTGCATGCGCCCAACAGCAACCGCACCAAGGTGTCTTCCGGTCGTTTCGAGTTCTCGCGCCCGAACCGCTTCCGCTTCGTCTACCAGAAGCCCTATGCCCAGACCATCGTCAGCGATGGCGAGAAGGTCTGGTTCCATGACCCGGACCTGAACCAGGTCACGGTGCGCAAGCTGGGCGACGCGCTGGGCAACACGCCGGTGGCCATCCTGGCCGGGCAGGCCATTGAGCGGGACTTCGACCTCAAGGATCAGCCCGA
>JAYSCA010000166.1:0-6036 GCA_041915165.1 Ideonella sp. | reverse complement strand
CGGTCGGACAGCTGCTGGAAGAAGCGGATCCGCACCGGGGGCTCCAGGCCGGTGGCCCACGGGTCACGCCGCCGCCCGGCCAGCCAGGTCTCGGCCGGGGCGTTGGCATGCAGCACCTCGTGGCCCGGGATGGCCGTCACGACGATGGCAATCGGCGTCGCCTCCAGCAAGGCCTGCTGTGCGTGGGCGGCCCGCGCCCGCGCAGTCAGCTCCTGCTGTTCCTGGCGAGCCCGGTCGAGCTCCTCCAGCATGCCGTTGAAGCCCGTCACCAGCCGGCCGATCTCGTCGTGGCTGGTCCACTCGGCCCGCAGGCTGTGATCGCCGGTGCGGCCCACGGTGTCCACCACGTGGGACAGGCGGCGCAGCGGCAGACGGATCTGCTGCGCCACCATGTAGACCATGCCCAGAATGCAGCTCAGCAGGAACAGCGCCGTGCCCAGGTGCAGCCACATGCGGGTGTAGAGGCTGGAGACACGCTGCTCCAGCATCATGTTGAGCACCTCCCCCGCCCCCCGCCAGGTGTCGCGCAGCTGGGTCAGCAAGGCCTGCTGGGCGGTACTCAAGGCCACCTGGGCGGCCGGATCGTCCGGTGCCTCCACCCAGTGGCGCGCCGCCCCCCGGAAGACTTCCAGTGCGCGGATCAGCACTGCCTCCCGCCCGCCCTGGAGCTGCTGCAGCGCCGGTCGCGCGGCCACAGCCTCCGACCAGTCGGACTGGATGCCGTGCAGCGTGGCGTCCAGCTGCCCTTCCAGCACCAGGTACTGCGTGGCCCGGGCCTCGCCCTGCCGCTCGCCCAGATGGGACGCGATGCGCTGCTGCGTCTCCAGCAGTTCCGGATAGCGCAGCACGACCAGCGACATCATGTAGTAGCTGTCCAGGTCCGGGTCCAGGATCAGGTTGGACTGATTGCCGAGGCGGGTCAGCAGGTCGCGCCCTTCGCCAATGACCGCCGACGCGCTGGGGGCTGGCGCCAGGGCCGCCACCAGACGCTGGTTGAGGTCGGCACTCTGCATGCCCGCGCCGTGCGCGCTCTCCTGTTCCCGCAGACGTTGGATGTGCTGCGCCCAGCCGATCTCTGGCGATGCGTTGGCGCCCAGGCGGGCCCCGTCGATCAGCGTGTCCCGCAGCGTGCTGATGTAGACGTTGCCGGCGATCTCCTTGCGGGCAAAGTCGATGAAGATGAACTTCTCATTGACGAGGATGCTGGTGACATAGATGACAGCACACAGATCCAGCAGGTAGATCAGCAGCAGCTTGCGCCCCACGCTCAGCTTGGCCAGCAGGCGAGCGAAAGGGTTTCTTGGCGTAACAGACATAAGGCACAGGTTTAGCAAAGGGCATGCCGTCGTGTCCGGAGAAAAGAGGCATCTTTCGCTAGGATGCCGCCATGCAACTCGCCACCTGGAACGTGAATTCCCTGGCCGTGCGCCTGCCCCAGCTGCTGGACTGGCTCGCCGCCCACCCTGTCGACGCTCTGGTCCTGCAGGAGACCAAGCTCACCGACGACAAGTTTCCCCACGCCGAAATTGAAGCGGCCGGCTATGCGGTGGCCTTCCACGGCCAGCGCACCTACAACGGCGTGGCCCTGCTGACCCGTCAGCCAGCCAGCGCGGTCGTCAAGAACATCCCCGGCTTTGCCGACGAGCAGGCCCGGGTGATCGCGGGCACCACCGATGGCGGACTGCGCGTCGTGGGCGCCTATTTCCCGAACGGCCAGGCACCGGGCAGCGAGAAATTCGCCTACAAGATGCAGTGGCTGGACGCGCTGCGCCAGTGGCTGGCCGAGGAATTGGCCCAGCATCCCCGGCTGGTGCTGATGGGCGATTTCAACATCGCGCCGGAAGACCGCGACGTCTACGACCCCGTGGCTTGGGCCGGGCAGATCCACTGCACGCCGGAGGAACGGGCCCACTTTCAGCAGCTGCTGGCCCTGGGCCTGACCGATGCCTTCCGGCTGTTCGAGCAACCGCCCAAGAGCTGGAGCTGGTGGGACTACCGCAACCTGGCCTTCCGCAAGAACCAGGGCCTGCGCATCGACCACATCCTGGTCAGCGCCGCCCTGCAGCCCGTGGTGACGGCCTGCGAGATCGACAAGGCCCCGCGCAAGAACGAGCGGCCGAGCGACCACGCGCCGGTGATCGTCACGCTGAAGGACTGAGGCGGGCGCCTCAGTCGTCCAGCGACAGCTCCTGGATCTTGCGGGTGATGGTGTTGCGGCCGATGCCCAGCTTCTGCGCCGCCTCGATCCGGCGCCCGCGCGTGATGTGCAGGGCGGTGCGGATCAGACGGGCCTCGAACTGACGGGTCAGCAGGTCCCACACCTCGGGCGAACCCGATTCCAGCAGACGGCGGGCCTCGACCTCGAGGTCGCTCAGCCAGCGTGGATCGCCCGCGGCCGCAGCCGCCGCCATGTCCACCGCTGGCGCCCCCGCCAGTGGCGCGGCGCCCCCGGGGGGCAACTCACCCGTCCCGGCCGGCGCCAGTGCGGCCGGACTGGGCAAGGCCCCGCTGGTCGGTGCGGCCGCCAGGCCGCCGTCCTGCCCCGCCACCACCGAGGGAGCGTTCAGGATCTCTGGCGGCAGGTCCTTGCTTTCGATGACCTGGGCCGGCGCCATCACGGTCAGCCAGTGGCAGACGTTTTCCAGCTGCCGCACGTTGCCCGGGAAGCTGAAGGTCTTGAGCCGTTCCAGCGCTTCGTCGGTGATGCGCTTGGGCTCGACGCCCAGCTCCTTGGCGCTCTTTTGCAGGAAGAAGCGGGCCAGCGCCGGGACGTCTTCCGAGCGCTCGCGCAGCGGTGGCAGGCGCAGGCGGATCACGTTCAGGCGGTGGAACAAGTCCTCGCGGAACACCCCGTCGCGCACCCGCTGTTCCAGGTTCTGGTGGGTGGCGGCGATGACGCGCACATTGGCCTTGAGCGGCTGGTGCCCGCCGACGCGGTAGAACTGGCCGTCCGACAGCACCCGCAGCAACCGGGTCTGCAGATCGAAAGGCATGTCGCCGATTTCGTCCAGGAACAACGTGCCGCCGTCAGCCTGCTCGAAACGGCCGCGGCGCATGGTCTGCGCGCCAGTGAAGGCGCCCCGCTCATGGCCGAACAGCTCAGACTCCAGCAGGTCCTTGGGGATGGCGGCCGTGTTGATCGCGATGAACGGGCCGTTGGTGCCCTGCTCGCCGCGCGGGCTGTGCCGGTGCAGCGCGCGGGCCACCAGTTCCTTGCCGGAGCCCGATTCACCGGTGATCAGCACCGTGACGTTGCTCTGCGACAGGCGGCCGATGGCGCGAAAGACATCCTGCATCGCCGGCGCCTGGCCGAGGATCTCGGGCACCGGCAGATTGCGCTCGTCGTTGACCTCTTCGCGCAGGCTCTCTTCCACCGCGCGGCGGATCAGCTCCACCGCCTTGGTCAGGTCGAAGGGCTTGGGCAGGTATTCGAAAGCCCCGCGCTGGAAGGCGGACACGGCGCTGTCCAGGTCGGAGTAGGCGGTCATGATGATGACCGGCAGGTTGGGCAGCTGTTCCTTGACCTTGCCCAGCAGGTCCAGGCCCGAGCCCCCCGGCATGCGGATGTCGCTCACCAGCACCTGGGGTTCGTCGTCGGCCAGCGCGGCCAGCACTTCGCGAGGGTTGGAGAAGCTGCGCACCGGCAGCTGCTCGCGCGTCAGCGCCTTCTCCAGCACAAAGCGAATGGATTGATCGTCGTCGACGATCCAGATGGGTTTCATGAGCTCGGTCTTTGCGTCAGGGCAGCGGAATCAGGATCTTGAAGACCGTGCGTCCCGGCTCACTGTCGCATTCGATCGTGCCCTGGTGCTGCTGGACGAACGTCTGCGCCAGCGTGAGCCCGAGCCCCGAGCCCCCTTCACGCCCTGATACCAGGGGATAGAAGATGCGCTCCTTGAGACTGTCGGGGACGCCTGGTCCGTTGTCCTCGATATGCAATTCCAATGCCAGTCGATAGCGCTGCTTACCAATCGTCACCTGGCGTGCCACACGCGTGCGCAGCACGATGCGGGCATCGCCCTGCTCAATGCGATCGCCCAAGGCCTGGCAGGCGTTGTGCACGATGTTGAGCAGTGCCTGGATTAGCTGTTCGCGGTCGCCGCGGAACTCTGGCAGCGAGGCGTCGTAGTCGCGTTCGACCTCCAGCCCCCGGGAGTGCTCGGCCAGCACCAGGGCCCGCACCCGCTCGCAGACCTCGTGGATGTTCACGTCGCCGATCACATGCGGCTTGCGGTGCGGCGCCAGCAGGCGGTCCACCAGGGTCTGCAGCCGGTCAGCCTCGTGGATGATGACCTGGGTGTATTCGGTCAGCTCGGGCGATGGCAGGTCCATCGCCAGCAACTGGGCCGCACCACGGATGCCGCCCAGCGGGTTCTTGATCTCGTGGGCCAGGTTGCGGATCAGCTCCTTGGTGATCTGCGCCTGCCCCAGAGCCCGTTCCTCGCGGTCCTGGCGGGTCTGCTGCTCGATCTCGAGCATCTCGACCAGGATGTGCTGGTGCGAGGCCTCGGTCTGGCTGACGATCACGTGGACCGGCAGAGGCTCGGTGTAACCCACCAAGCTGCGCCGCAGCGCGCCCTCGAAGCGGCGGGTGGCAAATTCGTTGCGGGAGACGGCCTGGATGGCCTCGTGCAGCGTGGCCGGTTCGCGGAACCAGTCGAGCAGCGAGTTCTTGACCAGCGAGCGGCGGGACTGGCCGATCATGGTTTCCAGGCCCGCGTTGGCGTAGAGGCAGGTGCCGTCGGGTTTGACCACCGCCACCATCGTGGCCAGCAGGTCGAAACTTTCCCAGGCCCGCGCCTCGGAG
Organism: Ideonella sp.; assembly: GCA_041915165.1. Classification (GTDB taxonomy): domain Bacteria; phylum Pseudomonadota; class Gammaproteobacteria; order Burkholderiales; family Burkholderiaceae_C; genus Ideonella. The sequence goes on along the minus strand of JAYSCA010000166.1, from coordinate 1,229 downwards.
GATTCATGCGAACGCAGCAATTTCACCTTCAGGATGCCGGCTTGCCCTGGTCCGTCTTGCCCAACTCACGCTTGATGGCGGCGATGTCCGCCTCCTTGCGGGTGATGGCGGCCTTCAGCTCGGCCGTGCGGTCCAGGTATTTTTGATAGTTGCGCTCATCACCCCGGCGCTCGGGAGCGCCGTTGTTGTATTCCTTCTTGAGCGCCTCGAGTTCGCCCTCGGCCTTGCGCAGCTCGTCCTGCAGGATGCGCTTGGCGTCGCTGTCACGCGCCTTCTGCTCGCTGCGGTCCACCTTGGCGTCGCTGGCCGCGGCACCACCCGAGGAGGCACTGGGCGTGCTGCGCGGACGGGGGCCGGAGATCGTCGTCGGCTCTCGCGCTTCCTTGGCCTTGCAGCCCTTCTGGGCCGCCTCTTTGGCCGAGAGCGTGTTGGTGAACACATTGCCCGGACAGATGTAGTAGACCGACCCGCTCTGGGCCCAGCCCGATGCGGCCGTCATCACCAGACAGGCTGTCGCCATCGTCCGGAACCGGGAGAGAGAGTGCACGAAACGCGGCTTCATGAGGGCATTGTCACCCGAAAAAAAAGGGGACGGCAACGCCGCCCCCTTCCGGTTGTTCATGTCTCACACACCCATTACAGGGCGTAGTACATGTCGAACTCGATCGGGTGGGTGGTCATGCGGAAGCGGGTCACTTCCTGCATCTTCAGGTCGATGTAGGCATCGATGAAGGCGTCGGTGAACACGCCACCCTTGGTCAGGAACGCGCGGTCCTTGTCCAGGTAGTCCAGGGCCTGATCCAGGCTGTGGCACACGGTCGGGATCAGCTTGTCCTCTTCCGGCGGCAGGTGGTACAGATCCTTCGTGGCGGCTTCGCCCGGATGGATCTTGTTTTCCACGCCGTCCAGACCGGCCATCAGCAGCGCGGCGAAGGCCAGGTACGGGTTGGCCGAGGGATCCGGGAAGCGCGCTTCGATGCGACGGCCCTTCGGGTTGGCCACGTACGGAATGCGGATCGAGGCCGAGCGGTTCTTGGCCGAGTAGGCCAGCTTCACCGGGGCTTCGAAGCCAGGCACCAGACGCTTGTACGAGTTCGTACCCGGGTTGGTGATGGCGTTCAGGGCACGGGCGTGCTTGATGATGCCGCCGATGTAGTACAGCGCGAACTCGCTCAGGCCGGCATAGCCGTCGCCAGCGAACAGGTTCTTGCCGTCCTTCCACACGGACT
>JAYSCA010000165.1:0-6054 GCA_041915165.1 Ideonella sp. | reverse complement strand
CCGAGAGGACGCCGCGGTGGGGGCCACGGTGGCCCGCTATGCCGCACTGGCCGCGCCGCGGGCCGACCGGCCGGTGGGCCGCATCGGCGGCAGCTTCACCCGCGCCGGCGCCACCGACAGCACCGTGGGCCGGCTGGTGGCCGACGCCCAGCTGGCCGCCACCCGCGCCCCGGCCCTGGGCGGCGCGCAGATCGCCCTGACCAACCAAGGCGGGCTGCGCAGCGACCTGCTGTGCCACGGCACACCGCCCTGCCCGGTCAGCTTTGGCGAAGCCTTCACGCTGCAGCCCTTCGGCAACAGCCTGGTGGTGATGACGCTGACCGGCGCCGAGCTACAGGCCCTGCTGGAAAGCCAGGCCCGCCGCGCCGACACCGAGCCCCATTGGCTGCAGCCCTCGGCCAGCCTGCGCTACCAGTGGCGGCGCAGCGCCGCCCGGGGCCAGCATGTGCAGGACCTGCGGCTCGACGGCCGCCCGGTCACGCCGGAGCAGCCGTTGCGGGTGGTGGTGAACAGCTACCTGGCCGAGGGCGGCGACGGCTTCCACGGCTTCCGGGCCGGCCGCGACCGGCTGGGCGGGATGCAGGACCTGCAGGCCCTGGTGGAGCAGCTGGCGCGCGGGCCGGCCCCGGACCCGACACCGCGCATCACCCTGGCCGACTAGGCAAAGCGCCAGGTGTTGCGGCCGGCGTCCTTGGCGCGGTAGAGCGCGCCATCGGCCAGGCGGGACAGCTCGTCGAGCGTGCGCCCCTGGACCGGGTAGCAGGCCACGCCGATGCTGGGGCTGGTGGCCATGGACTCATCACCGAACACCACCGGGCGCTCGAAGGCCTGCACGATGCGGCGGCAGACCGGCTCGATGGTGTGCGGGTCGGTCAACCCCGACAGCAGGATCGCGAACTCGTCGCCGCCAATGCGGGCCACGGTGTCCACCTCGCGCACGGCCTGCTGCAGGCGCGCGGCCGCCGCCTGCAGCAGGGCATCGCCTGCCGCATGGCCCAGGCTGTCGTTGATCTGCTTGAAGCGGTCCAGGTCCAGCAGCAGCAGGGCGAAGCCGCCCTCCCCTTCCCGCCGCACCGTGCCGGCCAGACGGTCAAAGCGCTCTTCCAGCATGCGCCGGTTCGGCAGGCCGGTCAGGGCGTCGAAATAGGCCATCTCAGCCAGCTTGGCCTGGCTCTTCTGCAGTTCGGTGGTCCGCTGCTCCAGCTCGGCCGTGCGTTCGGCCACCAGCTGCTCCAGCTCATGCTGGCGACGCGTCAGCCACAGCGTTCGCACCCGCAACAGCCCCCACAGCAGGGCCAGCGCCAGCACCACCGCCAGCAGCCGAAAGCCGATCCGCTGGAACCAGGCCGGCATCACCTCGACCTCGATCGCCAGCGGCGGCGACGACCACAGGCCATCGGCGTTCGAGCCGCGCAGCTCCAGCCGGTACTCGCCCGGCGGCAGGTTGGTGTAGGCGGCACGGCGGCGGCTGGCGTCGGTGGGAATCCAGTCCTCGTCATAGCCAACCAGCCGGTAGGCGTAGCGGTTGGCCGCGGGCGCCAGGTAGTCGAGCGCGGCGAATTCCACCGCCAGGTCGTGCTGTCCCGGCGGCAGCGTCAGGTGGGTCGGCGCCCCGGGCTGGTTGAAGCGGCCCAGGGGCTGGACCTGCCCGCCCACCCAGACCTCGGTGGCCACCACCGGCGCCTGGTAGGTGCGCCACTCGATGACCTGGGGCACCACCACGCTGATGCCGCCCAGACCGCCGAAGATCAGCTCGCCCTGGGGCGTGCGGGCCCCGGAGGCGCCCCAGTACTGCAGCAGCGCCACGCCGTCCTTGGCGCCATAGGCCCGCACCGCCAGCGTGGCCGGGTCGATCTGCACGATGCCCTGGTCGGTGCTGGCCCAGACGCCGCCCAGGACATCAGGCAGCACCTTGTTGATGAAGTCCTTGGGCAGCCCCTGCGCCGTGCCCAGGTGGCGCACCTGCGGATGGTCGCTTTCGGGGGCCTCGATCAGGAACAGACCGGTGCCGCCGGTGGCCACCCAGAGCCGGCCCTTCGGATCCACCGCCAGCGAGGTGACGTTGACGCTGGCCAGGGCAGCATCCTGCCAGGGCCCGTCCGCCCCCAAATGCACGACCTGGCCCGTCCCCTCGTCGTAGAGGTTCACGCCATTGTTGGTGCCCACCCAGATCCGGTGCGGCGACGCCCGGGTGATCGCACTGATGCGACGGTCGCTCATGCCGGCGGCCGGCCGCACGCCCTCGGGCCGCCCCTGGCGGTCCAGCGTGAGCCGCCACAGCCCCTCCAGCCCCCCGACCCAGATGCCGCTCCAGCCCCGGGCCAGCACCTGAACCTCCTCGTCTGGCCGGTGGCCCGGCACCTCCAGCCGCCGCACCCGCGTGCCCGCCAGATTGGCCAGGTACAGGCCCTTCTGCGTGCCCAGCAGCACCTCCGCGCGCTGCTCCAGCGGCAGGCCGGTCAGCACGCGCTCGGGAGGCAAGGCGGTGAGCGGATGCTTCATGTCCGGCCGCAACGCAGCCACCACGCCCCGCGCCGGATCGACGATGTCCACCCCTTCGGTGCCCACCCCCAGCCAGACCCGGCCGTCGGGCGTGGGAATGACGGCAAAGACGTCCTCGCTGCGCAAGGTATCGCGCGGGCCATCCCCGCCGAACACGGTGTGGACGAAGGTGGCCTGCAGGTTGTGGCGCAGCAGGCTGCGCGAGGTGCCCACCCAGAGGATGCCGGAGCGGTCGCGAAACAGGGACCAGATGCCCTCGCTGTCCAGGCCGAAGGCGCTGCTGGCGTTGCGGTGGATGCGCCGCAGGGTCAGCGTGGCCTCGTCCACCAGCACCAGGCCGTTGCTGCGGGTGCCCACCCAGACCTGTCCATCACCAGACTCCACCAGCGAGCGCACGGTCTGCTGGTCCAGCCCCTCGGTCGCGCGCGGGCGGCTGCTTTCCACGGGGCGCAGGCTGCCCAGGGCCGGGTCCAGCACCCACAGGCCCTTGTGGTCGACCGCGATCCAGAGCCGGCCCCGCTGGTCCTCCATCAGCCGGCTGATCCGGGGCGCGTCACCCACCCCGGGCAAGGCTTGGCGCTCCACGCCCTGGCCGTCGGCCGCGGCCCGGAACAAGCCTTCGTCGGAGCCAATCCACAGCCGACCGGCGCGGTCGGTCAGCACGGCCTGCACGGCCGGGTCCTCGCTGCGCTGAGGGGTCAGCGGCAGCCGCTCGGCCCGCCCGGTGACGGGATCCAGCCGGTCCAGACCGGCCTCCGTGCCCACCCACAAACGACCTTGCGGCGCACCGGCGATGACATTCACGCCCACATGCCGCAGGCCGTGGGGGCCACGGCCGACCGACTCAAAGTCATCGCTGCGTGGACGGTAGCGCACCAGGCCATGCGCGACAGTACCGATCCACAGCGTGCCGTCCGGGGCCGCCCAGAGCGACTGGATGAAGCCATCGGGCAGACCATGGGGCTGGTTCAGGTCGGCGGAATAGGTGCGCAGCCGGTAGCCGTCCCAGCGGACCAGGCCCTGCTGTGTGCCCACCCACAGGAAGCCGAGCGGATCCTGGGCCATGGCCATCACGCCCAGGTCGTTGGGTTCGCCGGTGGCGCTGGTGACGCGCTGAAACAGCCGGTCGTCCCAGCCGCTCCAGCGGTCCGATGGCGCCGCCAGCGCTGTCAGGCAGGACAGCGCCATCCACAGGGCAACGACAAGACCTCGGACCATGCGCAACGGGGGTGGGGCGGGAGGCCACGGGCGCAGGAAAAATCGCGCCCCTCCCGTCGGGAAGCAGGGAATTCTCCTCTGCTATCGGCCGTTACAGGAAAAAACTGAGCCCGGCCGGGCGTCCCACCTCAGTGGCCGTCGGCCAACGCCTCCACGGCGATCAGCTGTTCACGCAGGGCCCAGCGGGCACGCCAGCCACCCGGGGCATCGAACAGCGCGTCCGGTGCGTCCACCGCCGCCAATGCCACGTCCTCGTGGCCGTAGATCCGCCACTGGCCACCCCGTGCCTGCAGTGCCGCCAGCCCCGCTTCCAACGGGGTGACCGGCTCCGGCCGCAACTGCCCGGCCCCCAGCAGGTGGTCGGCGCGGTAGAGCGGCGTGTCCCAGCCGTGGGTGTCCGCCAGGGCGCAGATGGCCGGGCAGGCGCTGCGGGCGTCCGCGCTCTCGGGCGTGCGCTCGGTCAGCTCCAGCAGCTCGCGGGCGCTGATGACGTCATGCACCGCCCAGGGCTCCAGCGCGTCCTCGGCGCAGACCTTGCGCAGGAAGTCGTCGGCGTCATAGGCGAACCAGCAGCGGGCCGGGGTGCTGTCGGGCTGTTCGACCACGAAGATCATGGCCGTCTCCCGCTCACTCGGCGCCTTCGGCGAAGACCTTCTTCCAGGCCGCCTGCCGCATGCGCTCGGACACCGCCAGTGCCGAGCCGTCGAAACGATCATGGTGGCGCCGCAGCGCCGCCTGGGCCACCGAGGCCTCCGGCATCGTCAGCGGCAAGCGACCGGCCATGTGCGTGGCGTTCGGCACCACCTTCAGAATGGCCTGTCGGTTGGGGTGCTCCTCCAGCACGATGACCTCATCGGTCTCGGGCTGGCCCGCGAGACAGACCCAGCCGTTGATGACTTCGACCGCGCGACCGTCCAGAGTGGTCTTGACGAGTACCTTGTCCATGCTGTGTCACCTTTGAGCGAAGAGGAGCCGGTGCGGCCCGCGGTGGTCCGCGGGCCGCTGTCCGCGTTCAGCGGATGATGTCGTAGCTGTAGTCCGTCTTGCCCGGAACGATGGTGTTGGCGTCCAGGGTTTCGAAGAACTCATCCAGGAACATCACCAGCGTGCGCAGCGCACCCTCGTAGCCCCAGGTGGGGAAACGGTGGTAGTGGTGACGGTCGAAGATCGGGAACACCATGCGGATCAGCGGGGTGCCGGTGTCGCGCTCCAGGTACTTGCCGTAGGTGTTGCCGATCAGGAAGTCGACCGGCTCCACGTTCATCAGGCTGCGCATGTGCCACAGGTCGCGCTTGGGGTAGGCCTTGCAGCCGGCACCGTAGGGCGAGGCATCGAAGAGCTTCTGGACCTTGCCGGCCCAGTCCTCGGTGCCGTTGGTGGACAGCACATGGGCCGGCTCGGCGCCCAGTTCCAGGATGAACTCGGTCAGGCCCAGCAATTGGTCCGGGTCGCCGTACATCGCGAAGCGCTTGCCGTGCAGGTGGGCCTGGCTGTCGGCCATGGCGTCCACCAGGCGGCCGCGTTCCTTGATCAGCTGCGCGGGCACGTCCTTGCCGGTCAGGTCGGCGATGGCCTGGATGAAGCGGTCGGTACCGGCCACGCCCACCGGGCAGTTCAGCACCACGACCTCTTGACCCTTTTCCTTCAGGTACTTGACCGTCTTCTCGGAGCAGTACTCCTGGAACACGATGGTGGCCTTGGCGTTCAGGGCCTTCTCGACCGTTTCCTTGGTGGTGCCGCCTTCGTACATCCGGAATTGGCCATCGGTGGGGGTGTCCCACACCTCGGACGGGTCGCAGATGATGTTGTAGGTGACGCCGAACAGATCGAAGATGCGCTTGATTTCCTTCATGTTGCCCACGACGAAGCCGTCGAAGCCACCAATGAAGTTGATCGAGTCATCGGCCACGCGGGTCAGCGGCGTGGTGGTGCCCGACTTGCCGTCCCAGAAGTGTTGCAGCACGCCCAGCAGCGCGTTGTCGTAGCCGGTGATGTGGCTGCCGACGAAGGCTGGGGTGTGGGCAAACGGCACGTCGAACTCGGCCGGGATGCTGCCCTTCTCCTTCGAGGTCTTGATGAAGGCGTTCAGGTCGTCACCGATCACCTCGGCCATGCAGGTCGTCGACACGGCGATCATGTCCGGCTTGTAGAGGTTGTAGGTGTTGGCCAGGCCGTCGATCATGTTGTTCAGGCCGCCGAACACCGCGGCGTCTTCCGTCATCGACGAAGACACGCAGCTGGTCGGCTCCTTGAAGTGGCGGCTGAAGTGCGAGCGGTAGTAGGCCACGCAGCCTTGCGAGCCGTGCACGAAGGACAGGGTCTTGTGGAAGCCGT
>JAYSCA010000164.1:0-6079 GCA_041915165.1 Ideonella sp. | reverse complement strand
TTTCCAGCTTGTTGATGATGCCGGTGGCTGCGTCCCGCTGGTAGTTGAAGAGCTTCTTCCAGATCAGCGTGTCTTGGTAGCCGGTGCGGTCGTTGGGGAGTACGTCCTCGTCGATCTCATCCAGAAACTCGTTGAAGATGTTGTAGAGCATCAGGAAGTAGATGCTCTCGGGCGAGTTCTCCTGGTACACCGAGGCGATGTGTTCGCAAATCTGCGTGGTCACGTCCTCCAGCTTCTCGGGGTCGTTCCAGATCTGGTCGAACAAGCTGAGGTAGGTGGCGGCGAAGGCGGGCTCGTCCATCTTGTTGACGAGGTTGGACACCGCATTGCCTTGCTGGTAGCCGAGGTCCACAGCCGTGAAGCCGTGGAGCGGCATGTAGGCGGTGTCTGCGCCACTGGCCTGGACCACTGCAAAAGGCTGCATGGGTGCCTTGGTGCGGTTGCTCTTGAACCGCGCCTTGCGGCGCATCCAGTCGGCGCATTCCTTGGCGATGGCACGCTGGGTCAGCTTGTTGCGCAGCTGAATCTCGAACTCGCTGCCGTACAGGCTGCGCTCGCGGTCGAGCTTGGGGATGTGGAATTCCTTGCGCTCTTTGCGAATCTTGTCGGTCACCTCGCTGGCCGTGAAGGTGGGCGAAGTGAAGATGAAGCTGAGTTCGTCGATCTTCTCCAACTCGGCCTTCAAGGCCTCGAAGGCGTACATCGAGAAGCACGAAGCGGCTATCTTCAGCCGTGACTTAGGCTTTAGCGTCGCCTTGAGGTCGTCACCCAGCAACCGGGTGATGTTGTCAATCAATTCCATGTTTCTTCTTCCGCTCCCCAGCGTTGACCGGCGCATCGGGCGCGACTTCCAAGCCGTGCTCTTGCGCGTAGGCCAGAACCAGCACCTCGACCATGGACGCGACGGATCGGTGTTCCCGTGCCGCCGCCAGCTTCAACAACTGCTTGATGTCTGCTGAAGTGCAGATAGACAAGGTCTCATCCTTCAGTCGCTTCTTTGTCGCGGGTTTCGCAAAGACGTGGTCCAGCCGACGTGCTGTTTGGTGTACCTAGATTTCAAAAAGTATCCACCAAACCACGCGCTCCCCAAGGCGCTCCCAAACAAGATCATCGGTCTGGCACGCATGCCGAAACAGCACGAAACCCACAAGAGAATGTCTATGCCACAGGCTTAACTGGAAGATGCGGTCTCAGAAGTTCAGCCATAGATCTGGGAGCTTCGGGCGTCTGCAGCAAGAACTTCGCCCAAGCTGTCATCATGTCCCTGCGCTTATCAAGTGCGTCACCACGTCGATAGGCCGCTTCGACCTTGTCTCGAAGGGTGTGTGCAAGTGCCTGTTCAGCGAGCTCCCGCGGGTAGTTAGTCTTCTCCCCCGCCCAGTCCCGGAAAGTAGATCGAAAGCCGTGGGGAACCGCCTCCACCTTCATGTCCCGCAGCAGCTTGGTCAGGGCCATGTCGGAGAGCTCCTTGCCACGCAAGGATGGAAAAACCAGATCTGTCTCAGGTGACTTGAACTGAATCTGCCGCTTCAAAATAGCCATGGCGGGCTCGCTCAGGGGCACGCGGTGTTCCACCTTTGCCTTCATGCGTTCCGCTGGCACGGTCCAGACCTTGTTGTTCAGATCGAACTCCGACCAGCACGCCCCCCTCGCCTCGCCGCTGCGAGCGGCACAGAGGATCAGAAACTCCAGAACGAGGGCAGACAGACCCGTCTTGACCCGCAAGGCCTCCATGAACGCCGGCGCCTGATCCACCGCAAGCGCCCTGTGGTGTTGAACCCGTTGCAGCCGTGACGGCGCCGCCAGCAAGTGGTCCAGGTTGCTTCTCCAGGCTGCGGGGTTCTCTCCAGTACGAAAGCCCCGCACGGTTGCCCAATCCAGCACGCTCTCGATGCGACCTCGCAGCCGCTTCGCCGTCTCAGTCTTGACTTTCCAGATTGGCTCTAGAACCCGAAGGATGTGCTCCTTCTTCACATCGCGGACTGACAGCTTGCCGATGACCGGGTAGGCATAGGTCTCCAGCGTGCTTGCCCACTGGGCCCGATGCTTGGCGTTCTTCCAAGAGTCTGCATGGGCCTGGATGTAGGCCTCAGCAGCTTGGATGAAAGTACGGGAATGCTCGGCCTCATGCCGCAGCCTCCCTGAAGCCTTGTCCCGCTCCTCGATCGGATCCAGTCCTCGATCGATAGCCGCTTTTGCTTCCCTGGCCTTCTCGCGCGCCTGAACCAGAGGGACATCTGGAAACGCACCCAACCCCATGTGCCGTCGCTTCCCCGCGACCAGCGTGCGCAGAACCCAGGACCGTGCCCCTGTCTCTGTGACCTTGAGACAAAGGCCCGCAATGCCACCCACTGCATGCAAGCCGGGCTCCTTGAGCCGCCCCACCACCAGGGGTGACAACTCCTTTGCTCTCTTGGGCACGAAAAGCCTCCGCCAAATATCCAAGTCTGCCAACCTGTCCACCAAAAATTCTGCGATTGCAGTGTACTTTGGTGAACTTCGTTGGACAGACCACAACAATCTTTTCTTTTTACGTCAAAGAGTTATGAACATTCCTGGACGTCATTGGACCTCGAGATCGCGGACGCTCCCTCCGCCAAAACAAAGTGAACGCCCCGCAGCCTTGTGCTCCGGGGCGTTTTTCTTTGCCCAGATGGTTCCCGCGTCAGATCAGATCAGGCCACGGCAATCCGCGCACTGGCCGTACAGCGTCAGGTCATGGGCCTCGACCAAGAAGCCTGGCGGCGCGAGCCGCTGCAGATCCCCCGGGCAGGCATGGATGTCGAACACCCGCTGGCACTGCCTGCACTGGAAATGGTGGTGGTGGTCATGCCCCGCCAGCTCGTAGCGCACGTTGTCACCCGGCAGATTGACGCCCTGGATCTCGCCATCCTCCAGCAGCAGGCGCAGGTTGCGGTAGACCGTGGCCAGCCCCAGCGCCGGCACCTCGGCCCGCGCCTGATCCAACACCTCTTGCGGGGACAGGGGCCGCCCGGCGGCCGCAATGGTGGCGCGGATGGCGGTGCGCTGGCGGGTGGATCGTTGCATGCCGAAGATTCTGGCATACTTCGATTTTGAAAACTCATTCTCAATAATGACTTCCCCATTGCATGGCAGCCACTGGCTGCTGGCCTCCAGCCTGAAGGCACGGGTGATCGTCGCCCTGCTGGTGTTGTTGGTGCTGTGGCTGGCCGTGGCCTGGGCCCTGAACGATGTTGCCTAAGGCCACCCTCCGCCCCCCCGCCTTGCGCCTGGAACAGGTCCGTCTGTGCCGTGAGGGCCGCACCGTGCTGTCCGGCCTGAACGGGTCCTTCCTGCCCGGCACGCTCACCGCCGTCATCGGCCCCAATGGCGCGGGCAAGTCCACGCTGCTGGCGGCGCTGGCGGGTGAACTCCCCCCCAGCGAAGGCCGCATCGTCCGGGCGCCGGGCCTGCGCCTGGGCTACCTGCCCCAGGCCAGCCGCCTGGACCGCCAATTCCCCTTGCAGGTTCAGGAGGTGGTGGCACTGGGGCTCTGGCCGCACATCGGTCCCTGGGGCGGGATGGATGGCCGCGCACGCCAACGCGTGGACCAGGCCCTGGCCGAGGTGGGCCTGGCCGGGCTGGGGCCGCGCCCCCTGCAGACCCTGTCCACGGGCCAGTTCCAGCGCATGCTGTTCGCCCGTCTGCTCGCGCAGAACGCCCAGCTGTTGTTGCTGGACGAGCCCTTTGCCGCCATGGACGAACGCACCACGGCGGAACTGCTGGGCTTGCTCCAGCGCTGGCAGGCCCAGGGCCGGACGGTGGTGGCGGTGCTGCACGACCTGACCCAGGTGCGTGAGCATTTCTCGCACACCCTGCTGCTGGGCGGCCCCTCGCCGGTCTGGAACACCACTGCCGCCGTCCTGCAGCCCGCCGCGCTGATCCAGGCGGGCTACGCCACGGCCCAGGAGGTGCGCTGCGCATGAGCCACGTCTCCCTGCTGCAAGAGCTGCTGATCCAGCCGTTCACCGAGTTCGGCTTCATGCGACGGGCCTGGATTGCCGGGCTGGCGCTGAGCCTGAGCACCGCCCCGGTGGGCACGCTGTTGATCCTGCGTCGCCTGACGCTGATGGGCGACGCCATGTCGCATGCCCTGCTGCCTGGCGCGGCGCTGGGCTTCATGCTGGCGGGCCTGTCCCTGCCCGCGCTCGGCCTGGGGGCCTTTGTCGCGGGACTGCTGGTGGCGGCGCTGGCGCACCAGGTGGCCCGCCTCACCGCCCAACGCGAAGAATCGGCCCTGGCCGCCTTCTACCTGATGGCCCTGGCCTCCGGCGTGATGCTGGTGTCCCTCAAGGGCACCAGCGTGGACCTGATGCACCTGCTGTTCGGCAACATCCTCGCGGCCGATGCCCAGACGCTGCCGCTGGTGGCCGGCGTGGCCAGCCTCACGGTGCTGCTGCTGGCCCTCTTCATCCGCCCCCTGGTGGCCGACACGCTGGACCCGGGGTTCCTGCGGCTGGTTTGGCCGGCCGGTGCGGGTTGGATGCGGCCGCTCTACATGCTGCTGCTGGTCACCAACCTGGTGGCCGGCTTTCTGACGCTGGGGACCCTGATGTCGGTCGGGCTGCTGGTGCTGCCCGCGGCCGCAGCCCGCTTCTGGTCGCGCAATCTCGGCCCGCAGATGGTGCTGGCCACCGTCATCGGTGCCCTGGCCAGCACGACCGGTCTGCTGCTGTCGTACCACGCCCAGCTGCCCACCGGCCCCGCCATCGTGCTGAGCGCCGGCGCGGTCTATCTGGGCTCGCTCATCCTGGGCCGGATCGACAGCCTGCGGGCGCGTCACCTGGCCCCGCGACCTTCTCAAGGAGACTCCCCATGAAACGATCCACCGCCCTGGCCGCCCTGGCCGGCCTGTGCGCTGCCCCCGTCCTCTGGCCTGGCGTGGCCCGCGCTGCGGCGCCCGCCAAACCGCTGCGCGTCGTGGCCAGCTTCTCGATCCTGGGAGACATGGTGCAGCAGGTGGCCGGCCCCCTGGCCGAGGTTCACACGCTGGTGGGCCCAGGAGGCGATGCGCATGTCTTCGAGCCCCGCCCCCTGGATGCCCAGCGCCTGGCCTCGGCCGACCTGGTGGTCATCAACGGCCTGCACCTGGAAGGCTGGATCGACCGCCTGATTCAGGCCTCCGGCTTCAAAGGCCGCGTGGTCGTGGCCAGCCAAGGCATCACGCCCCGGCTGCTCGACGGCCACCCGGATCCCCACGCCTGGCAGAGCCTGCGATGGGCCGCCACCTACGTGCGCAACATCCAGGCCGCCCTGAAAGCCGCCCGCCCCGCCCAAGCTGCTCAGTTCGACCGCCAAACCGAGACCTACCTGAAGCAACTGCAGGCGCTGGATCAACGCACGCGCTCACAGCTCGCCGCCATCCCCGCAGCGCAGCGGCGTGCCGTCACCACGCACGACGCCTTCGGCTACTTTGCCGCTGAGTACGGCGTGACCTGGCTGGCCCCCCAGGGTTGGACCACGGCCGAAGACGTCTCCGCCAAGGACGTGGCCCGCGTGGTGCGTGAACTGAAGGCCCAGCATGTGCGCGCCTTGTTCCTGGAAAGCGCCGGCGACCCACGCCTGATGCAGCAGATCGCCCGCGAGGCCGGTGTGCGCATCGGCGGCGAGCTCTACGCCGACACCCTGTCGCCGGCCGGCGGCCCGGCCGACAGCTACCTCAAGCTGTTCGAGTACAACGTGCGCACCATCGTCCAGACCTTGCAGCCGACCCCCCCGCCAGGAAAAAGGCCGCCCCAAGGCGGCCTTGGTGCTGTGTGAACAGCCTGGAGATCAGTGCACCACGCCCAGCGAGGTCTTGGCACCGCCCTTGTAGGTGTACAGGGTCAGGGCGCCGTTCTTGATGTCGCCCTTCTCGTCGAAGGCGATGGTGCCCGTCACGCCCTTGTAGCCCGTGGTCTTGGCCAGCACCGGCAGGTACTTGGCCGGCTCGGCCGAGTTGGCCTTCACCATGGCCTGGGCCATCACCATCGTGGCGTCATACACGTACGGCGCGTAGATCTGCACGTCGGCGTTGAACTTCTTCTTGAACTTGGCGCGGAAGTCTTCCATCGCCTTC
>JAYSCA010000163.1:0-6102 GCA_041915165.1 Ideonella sp. | reverse complement strand
GGCGGCCGCCAGCGCTGTCGAGCCGTCGGTGCGCCAGGCGCCGGTGCGGATCTCGTCGTGGGTGATGCGGCGCACCTCCACCGGGGCCACCCCGTTCTGCACCCCCAGCTTGACCGCCGCGGCGTAAGACAGGTCGATCACCCGCCCCGACACGAAGGGCCCGCGGTCGTTGACCCGCACGATCACCTCGCGGCCATTGGCGGGGTTGCGCACCCGCGCATAGCTGGGGATCGGCATGGTGCGGTGCGCCGCCGTCATCGCGTTCATGTCGTAGGGCTCGCCACTGGCGGTGCTGGCGCCATGGAACTTGGTGCCGTACCAGGAGGCCAGGCCTTCCTCGTACAGCGGCAGGTCGGCCGTCATCGGCACATAGCTGCGGCCCAACACCGTGTAGGGTTTGTTGGGCCCGCCCACCCGGATTGGGTCGACACGGGGCACCGCATCCGGCCCGCTCACCGTGCCGCCCGGGGGCGGGCCATCCCGCCGCGGGGTGGACGAACAGGCAGCCAGCACCAGCATCACCGCCAGCAGCAGCCCGCCCGTCGTCAGGCGCTGCGGCCGGCGCGAACACCGCAGGTGTTCACAATGTCCCATCGACATGGTCTTCCTCCGTTTTCCGGCCACCGCTATGCCCACCGCTCCCCGCATCGTCCTCATCGGCAACTGCCAGGCCGCCCCCCTGGGCAAAGCCCTGGCGGCCCTGTCCCCCGCACTGCAGGTGTCCCCCCCCTTGGTCGTGCATCTGGCCCGTCCGGCGGACGAAGCCCGCTGGCAACCGGTGCTGGCCGAGGCCGACCTGCTGCTGACCCAGTCGGTGCAGGACGGCTACGGCTGTGCCTTCGTCGCGACCAGCCGGCTGCGGCAATGTTACGGCGACAAGGTGGTGGTGATCCCCAACCTCTACAACAAGGCCTATTTCCCGGACGCCTGCCACCTGGCCGCGGCCAATGGCAAACGGCTGAAGGGCCCGCTGGGGGACTACCAGGACGCCTGGGCCTACGAGGCCTGGCAGGCGGGGCTGAGCGTCGACCAGGCGCTGGCCCGCCTCCAGGACGACGACTTCCAGCACGAACGGCATGCCCAGGCCGCCGAAGCCGCGCTGGCCGAGGAGGCCCGCCGCGAACAGGCCACCGACGTCCGCATCAGCGACTGGATCGCCGACCACCTCTGGCGGCAGCGGCTGTTCATGAGCTTCAACCATCCCAGCCGTGCCCTGCTGCATCAGCTGGCCCTGCGCATCGCCGCCCATTGCCACTGGCCGGTGCCCGACCCCGAGGCCTGGCGCCAGGGCGCGCGGGAACCCCTGGGGGGCATCGTCCTGGGCCTGTCCCCCTGGGTGGTGCGCCGGCAGGCCCCGGCCTTCCCGCCGGAGCTGGACAGCCTGGGCCAGTCGGTCCAGCTGGGGACCGACATCACGCTGGGCGAAGCCCGGCGCTACACCCCGCAGGCCCTGTTCGAGACCTTCTACCGGGTGTTCGACCACAGCCCGCCCACGGGCCAGCGGGCCTGAGATCATGGGGCGGCCCCTTTTCACACACCCCCACACGGAGACACCATGACCCTGCCCGCCATCAGCCGCTTTCCCGTCCCCGAACTGGCCGAGCTGCCCGCCGACATCCGCGAACGCATCCTGGCCGTGCAGGAGAAGGCTGGCTTCGTGCCCAACGTGTTCCTGGTGCTGGCGCACCGCCCCGAGGAGTTCCGGGCCTTCTTCGCCTACCACGACGCGCTGATGGACAAGCCCGGCGCGCTGAGCAAAGCGGAGCGGGAGATGATCGTCGTGGCCACCAGCCAGGCCAACCAGTGCCAGTACTGCGTGGTGGCGCACGGGGCGATCCTGCGCATCCGCGCCAAGAACCCGCTGATCGCCGACCAGGTGGCCATCAACTACCGCAAGGCCGACCTCAGCGAACGCCAGAAGGCCATGCTGGACTTCGCGCTCAAGGTCTCGAACGCCGCCCATGCGGTGGGCGAAGCGGACTTTGCGGCCCTGCACGCCCATGGCTTCAGCGACGAGGACGCCTGGGACATCGCCGCGATCAGCGCCTTCTTCGGCCTGTCCAACCGCATGGCCAACGTCACCGGCATGCGGCCCAACGACGAGTTCTACGCGATGGGCCGCTGAGCCCGCCGCGTCTCAGACCCGCTGCGCCACCTCGGCGGCGATGGCCAGCGAGGCCGTCAGCCCCGGGGACTCGATGCCGAACAGGTTCACCAGACCGGGCACACCGTGCTCGGCCGGACCGGCAATCCAGAAATCCGCCGCAGGCTCGCCCGGCCCGGCGATCTTGGGCCGGATGCCGGCATAGCCCGGCTGCAGCGCGCCATCGGGCAGACCGGGCCAGTAGCGGCGCACCGCGGCGTAGAAGCCATCCCCATCGCGCGGATTCACCTGGTAGTCCTCGGCCTCCACCCACTCGACATTGGGCCCGAAGCGGGCCTGGCCACCCAGGTCGAGCGTGAGGTGCACCCCCAGCCCGCCCGGCTCGGGCACCGGATACACCAGGTGCTGGAAGGGCGCGCGCACCGTGCAAGAGAAATAGCTGCCCTTGGCCAGGTAGGGCGTCGGCACCTGCCCGGCCGGCAGCCCCTCCAGCCGGCGGGCCAGCGCCACCGCCGCCAGACCGGCGCTGTTCACCACGGTGCGGGCCCGCAACCAGGTGGTTTCGCCGCCGCTGCGCACTTCCAGTTCGATCCCGCCCTCGACCGCCACGCCGCGGACCACGCGCGAATCCACCCCCACCATGGCTCCCGCCGCTTCTGCATCCCCCTGCAGCGCCAGCATCAGGCCATGGCTGTCCACGATGCCGGTGGAGGGCGAGAGCAGCGCGGCACGGGCGCGCAGGGCCGGCTCCCGCCGGGCCAGGTCCGCGGCCTCCAGCCACTGCAGGTCCTCAACCCCGCAGGCCTGGGCATTGCGCTGCAGCGCCACCAGTTCCGCCTCCTGCCCCGCCTCGGTGGTGACGATCAGCTTGCCGCAACGCCGGTGGACCACGCCGTGCGAGGCGCAGAACGCATACAGCATCTCCCGCCCCTGCACGCACAGCCGCGCCTTGAGCGACCCGGGCCGGTAGTAGAGACCGGCGTGGATGACCTCGCTGTTGCGGGAACTGGTGCCGGTGCCGATGGCGCGTTCGGCCTCCAGCACCACCACCTCCCGGCCCTGCTGCGCCAGCGCGCGGGCCACGGCCAGGCCGACCACGCCGGCACCGACCACGATGCAATCCATCTGTTCCAACGGCTGTCCTCTTCTGTCGTCTCGGGGCAGGTTATCCGATGGCAGCGCCCATCCGGTCCGGCAGAAGGACAGACTAGGGCAAACCCGGAGCACCCCCCTCCGCGGCGCCGCCTAGGATCGAACGATCGTTCAGAAATGAATTGAGTCCATCCACTCCGAGCTGGCTGAACCAGCCTGACCACCATGATCGACCGCACGCCCGAAGCCTATGCCTATCCCCTGCTGATCAAGCAGCTGCTGCACACACCGCGCGCCACCGCGCTGAAGCAGGAGATCGTCTATGCCGACAAGGTGCGCCTGACCTATGCGGACCTGTTCCAGCGCATCGGCCGGCTGGGCAATGTGCTGCGGGCGCACGGCGCCGGCCTGGGCCGCACGGTGGGTGTGATGGACTGGGATTCGCACCGCTACCTGGAGTCCTTCTTCGCGGTGCCGATGCTGGGCAGCGTGCTGATGACGGTCAACGTGCGGCTGGCGCCCGAGCAGATCGTCTACACCCTCAACCACGCCCAGGTGGACGTGCTGCTGGTCAACAGCGAGTTCCTGCCGGTGCTGGCCCAGATCCGCCACGAGCTCACCAGCGTCAAGACCTTCATCCTGCTGACCGACGACGGCACCGCCCTGCCCGAGGGCTTCGCCGGCGAGTACGAGGCCCTGCTGGCCGGCGCCGCGGCGGACTGCGACTTCCCGGACTTCGACGAGAACACCCGCGCCACCACCTTCTACACCACCGGCACCACCGGCCTGCCCAAGGGCGTGTACTTCAGCCACCGCCAGCTGGTGCTGCACACGATGGGCGTGCTGACCACCCTGGCGCTGGCGCGCGACCAGGGCGGCGTGCACCGCGGCGACGTCTACATGCCCATCACGCCGATGTTCCATGTGCACGCCTGGGGCATGCCCTACGCGGCCACGCTGGCGGGGCTCAAGCAGGTCTACCCGGGCCGCTACCAGCCCGACACCTTGCTGAAGCTGATCGCGCGCGAGCAGGTCACCTTCTCGCACTGCGTGCCCACCATCCTGCACATGCTGCTGCAGTCGCCCGTCTCGAAGGAGGTGGACCTGTCGCACTGGAAGGTGATCATCGGCGGCTCGGCGCTGAACTCCGGCCTGGCGATGGCCGCCCGCGAGCGCGGCATCGACGTCTTCACCGCCTACGGCATGTCCGAGACATGCCCGATCCTGACCGTGGCCCAGGTCGACGAGGCCGACGTGGGCACGAACCGCGACCTGCCCACCCGCATCAAGACCGGCCGCCCGGTGCCGCTGGTGGATCTGCGCACCGTGGACCCGGACATGCAGGACGTGCCGCGCGACGGCATGTCCACCGGCGAAGTCGTGGTGCGCGCGCCCTGGCTGACCCAGGGCTACCTGCACAACCCCGATGCGTCGGCCGAGCTGTGGCACGGTGGCTACCTGCACACCCAGGACATCGGCCACATCGACGTGCGCGGCTACCTGCAGGTGACCGACCGCATCAAGGACGTGATCAAGACCGGTGGCGAATGGGTCTCCTCGCTGGAGATCGAGGAGATCATCGCCCGCCATCCGGCCGTCAGCGAGGTGGCGGTGGTGGGCGTGAAGGACCCGAAGTGGAGCGAGCGCCCGCTGGCCCTGGTGGTGCCCAAGCCCGGCGTGGCCTGCACGCCGCAGGACATCACCGCCCATGTGCTGGCCGCCGTGAAGGAAGGCCTGATCAGCAAGTTCGGCGTGCCCGACCAGGTGCTGTTCGTCGAGCAGCTGGCGCGCACCAGCGTGGGCAAGCTCAACAAGCGGGCGCTGCGTCAGCAGTACGGCGGTTGAGCGCCGGCGGCCTCAGCGCACCTGGTTGAGCGCGAGGCCGATCGCCCGGTCCATCAGCGCCAGGCCCTGGTCGATCTCGGCATCGCTCACCGTCAGCGGCGGGGCGATGCGGAACACCCCGCCCATCTGCGGCAGCTTGACGATGTTCATGCTCAGGCCCAGGCCCATCGCCTCGCGGCCGATGGCCTCGCCCAGCGCAAAGGCGGGCTCCTTGCTGGCGCGGTCCTTCACCACCTCCAGCCCCAGCAGCAGGCCGCGGCCCCGCACATCGCCGATGCACTCGTGCTTCTGCTGCAGGCGCAGCAGGCCGGCCTTCAGGCGCTCGCCCGCCACCTGGGCCCGCTGCATCAGCCCGTCGCGCTGCACCACCTCCAGCACCTTCAGGCCCACCGCGGCGGGCAGCGGGTCGGAGACGTGGGTCGTGTAGAAGAGGAAGCCCTTCTCGTGGGC
Organism: Ideonella sp.; assembly: GCA_041915165.1. Lineage (GTDB taxonomy): Bacteria > Pseudomonadota > Gammaproteobacteria > Burkholderiales > Burkholderiaceae_C > Ideonella. The sequence continues at coordinate 611 of JAYSCA010000163.1, read as the reverse complement.
GGCCTCCTCGATCGCCGCCGAGGTGACCACGGCCGCCAGCGGCAGGCCCGCGCCCAGGGTCTTGGACAGGGTCAGGATGTCCGGCGTCACGCCGTCGCGCTCGCAGGCGAACATCATGCCGGTGCGGCCGACGCCGGTCTGCGCCTCGTCGAGGATCAGCAGCATGCCGCGCTCCTCGCACTTGCGCTTGAGGGCGGCCATGTAGCCGCTGGGCAGTTCGATGATGCCGCCGCTGCTCAGGATGGGCTCGGCGATGAAGGCCGCCAGCGCGCCGGTGGACTGGGCATCGACCAGCGCGAAAGCGTCGTCCAGCTCGGTCTGCCAGTCCAGCACGCCGTCCTTCGTGAAGCGCGGCCGGTAGCTGTTGGGTGCCGGAATGGCCAGCGAGCCGACCGCCGCCGGGCCGTAGCCCTTGCGCCCGGCGCTGTAGGTGGCCGCCGCCGCGCCGCCGGTCATGCCGTGCCAGGACTGGGCGAAGCCCACCACCTCCCAGCCGCCGGTCACCAGCTTGGCCATGCGCAGCGCCGCCTCGTTCGACTCGGCGCCGGTGCTCAGCAGCAGGCAGCGGTCCAGTCCGGGCGGCGTGACCTCGGCCAGGCGGGTGGCCAGCT
>JAYSCA010000162.1:0-6114 GCA_041915165.1 Ideonella sp. | reverse complement strand
CTGTACCTGCTCAACCGCGGCCTGCTGATCACGCCCTTCCACAACATGATGCTGGTCTGCCCCGACACCACGGCGGCCGATGTGGACCGCCTGGTGGCCAGCTTCGACGCCTTCGTCGGCGAGACCCGGCCGGGCTGAGGCCTACACTGCGCGTCCCCGCCCTGCCCCGCTGCCATGACCACCGCCGCCGACGCCGACACCCCCGCCCCACCGGCGGCCGCCACCCACCAGGACGCGATCTACGCCACGCTGCGGCAGTGGGTGACCGTGGGCCGCTTCCTGCCCGGCGAGCGGCTGAAGATCCGCACCGTGGCGGCCGACATGGGGGTGGGCCAGATGCCGGTGCGGGCGGCGCTGCAGCGCCTGGCTGCCGAAGGTGCGCTGGTCAACGTGCCGAACGCCGGCGTGACGGTGCCCAAGCTCTCGGTGCCGGAGTTCGACGACCTGCTGCAGATGCGCATGCTGCTGGAAGGCGAGGCCGCCGAGCGCGGCGCGCTGCGGCTGGACGCCGAGGGACAGGCCCGGCTGCAGGCCCTGAGCCAGCGCATGGCCCAGGCCCTGGCCCGTGGCGATGGCAACGACTACCTGGCCGCCAACGAGGATTTCCATGTGCTGCTGTACAAGGCCGCCGGCTCGCCCACGCTGTTCGGCCTGATCGACACGCTGTGGCTCAAGGCCGGCCCCATCTCCAACCGGCTGTTCGACACACCCGAGGCCAGCGCGGTGCTCAACGACGCGCACGAGGACCTGGTGAAGGCCCTGGCACGCGGCGACAGCGCCGGGGCGCGGCGCGCGGTGGAGAAGGACATCTTCGTGGCCGGGCAGTTCCTGCGCCGCACCCTGGCCACGGCCGGCAAGGCGCGGCGCTAGACTGCGGCGCACCATGACCCAGAGCACCCCGGCCCACGACTACCCCACCGTCCTCGCCCAGATCCACACCGAGATCCAGCCGCTGCTGGGCCAGGGTCAGGTCGCCAGCTACATCCCGGAACTGGCCAAGGTGCGGAGCGACCAGTTCGGCATGGCGGTGGTGACGCTGGACGGCGCGGTCAGCCACTGCGGTGATGCGCGGGTGCCGTTCTCGATCCAGTCGGTCTCCAAGCTGTTCGCGCTGACCCTGGCCTACCAGTGCGTGGGCGACGCGCTGTGGCAGCGGGTGGGCCGGGAACCCTCGGGCAACCCCTTCAATTCGCTGGTGCAGCTGGAATCCGAGCAGGGCAAGCCGCGCAACCCCTTCATCAATGCCGGCGCGCTGGTGGTCAGCGACGTGCTCTGCACCCGCTTCGTCAACCCGGAGATCGCGCTGCTGGAGTTCATCCGCCGGCTCTCGGGCAACGCCGGCCTGCAGTACGACGACCGGGTGGCCCGCAGTGAGATGGCCACCGCCGAGCGCAACCGCGCCATGGGCCACTTCATGCGCAGCTTCGGCAACCTGCACAACCCGGTGGACGAGGTGATCACCGCCTACTGCCGGCACTGCGCCATCCGCATGGACGCGGTGGACCTGGCGCGGGCGGTGGCCTTCCTGGCCCATGGCGGGGTGAACCCCTGGAACGGCGAGCAGGTGGTCAGCGCCAGCACCGCCAAGCGGCTCTCGGCCCTGATGCTGACCTGCGGCACCTACGACGCGGCGGGCGACTTCGCCTTCCGCGTCGGCATTCCGGCCAAGAGCGGCGTGGGCGGCGGCATCGTGGGCCACATCCCGGGCCAGCTGGGGGTCTGCGTCTGGTCGCCCGAGCTGGAGCCCTCGGGCAACTCGCTGGCCGGCAGTTACGCGCTGGAGCGCTTCACCACCCTGACGGGGCAGTCGCTGTTCTGAGCGCGACGCCGCGCGGGCTCAGCGCTCGATGCGCGCCCAGGCCGAGTGGTTGTGGATGGACTCGAAGTTCTCGACATCCACCCGGTAGTGGCCGATGCGGGCATCGGCGTTCAGGCGCAGGGCCACATCGCGCACCAGATCCTCGACGAACTTGGGGTTCTCGTAGGCGCGCTCGGTCACCCACTTTTCATCGGCCCGCTTGAGCATGGGCCAGATCTCGCTGGAGGCCGATTCCTCGGCAAAGCGCACCAGCTCCTGCCATTCGATGGCGCCCGCCACCGGGTCCTTCAGCTCGACGCGGATGGTCACCAGCGAACGCTGGTTGTGCGCGCCGTAATCGGAGATTTCCTTCGAGCAGGGGCACAGGCTCTTGACCGGCACGCCCACCTCGGCCCAGATGGCCGTGCGGCCGGCCTGGCGCTCGGCGATGAAGGCGCCGGCGTAATCCAGCAGGCTCTGCACGCCCGAGACCGGGGCCTTCTTGCGGATGAAGAAGGAGAAGCGCGCCTCGATGCGGCCGTCACTCGCGCCCAGCTTGTCCAGCATCACGTCCAGCTCGCGGGCCAGCCCGGCCGCGTCCAGCGGCTCGCTCTGAGCGTCCAGCCAGGCGACGAAGCGGGACATGTGGGTGCCCTTCTTGTCGGCCGGCAGCGCGACGTCCAGGTTCCACAGCGCTGCGGTGGATTGCACCGCCCCCGCCACCCGCAGGTTCAGCGGATAGCGCACGTCCTTCACCCCCACGCGCTGAATCGCGAGGTGGCGCTCATCGCGCTCGCTCTGGGTGTCGGGAATGTGCAGGGCGTCGGTCAGGGTATTCATGGGAGCGGCAAGGGATTCAGGCTGTCAATGTGACAGCGAACCGGCATCCCTGCAGGCGCAGGGTTGATGCCGGCCACCCTCGATTGTGCTATGAGTGCGAAAACGCCGCGGCGGCTCAGGCCGCCGCCGGCTTCACCAGGGCCAGGGGCGCCCCGAAACGGCGGCGCACCGCGGCCTCGATGCCGGCCGCATCCAGCCCGCACAGGGCCAGCAGCTTGCCGTGGTCGCCATGCTCGATGAACTCATCGGGCAGACCCAGCTGCAGCACCGGCACGGTGACGCCCGCCTCGGCCAGCGCCTCCATCACCGCGCTGCCGGCGCCGCCGGCGATGCAGCCCTCCTCCACCGTCACCAGACCTTCGTGGCGGCGGGCCAGGTCCAGCACCAGCGCCTTGTCCAAGGGCTTGGCAAAACGCATGTTGGCCACGGTGGCATCCAGCGTCTCGGCCGCCTTCAGCGCCGGGTAGAGCAGCGTGCCGAAGGCCAGGATGGCCACGCCACGGCCTTCGCGGCGCACCTCGCCCTTGCCCCAGGGCAGTTCATCCAGTTCCGCGGCAGGCACCGTGCCCACCCCCGCGCCACGCGGGTAGCGCACGGCCACCGGGTGGTTCTGGCGGAAGGCGGTGGTCAGCGCGCGCCGGCATTCGGCCTCGTCGGCCGGTGTCAGCACGCTCATGTTCGGGATGCAGCGCAGGAAGGCGATGTCGTAGGCCCCGGCGTGGGTGGCACCATCGGCCCCCACCAGACCGGCCCGGTCCAGCGCGAACACCACCGGCAGGTTCTGCAACGCCACGTCGTGGATGAGCTGGTCGTAGCCGCGCTGCAAAAAAGTGCTGTAGATGGCCACGACGGGCTTGAGCCCCTCGCAGGCCAGGCCGCCGGCAAAGGTCACCGCATGCTGCTCGGCGATGCCCACGTCGTGGTAACGGGTGGGGAAGCGGCGCTCGAACTCGACCATGCCCGAGCCTTCGCGCATCGCGGGCGTGATGCCCACCAGGCGCTCGTCGGCGGCAGCCATGTCGCACAGCCATTGGCCGAAGACCTGGGTGAAGGTCATGGCCGCGGGGGTGACCGGCTTGACCAGCCCGATGGCCGGATCGAACTTGCCTGGGCCGTGGTACTTGATCGGGTCTTCCTCGGCCGGGCTGTAACCGCAGCCCTTGCGGGTGACCACATGCAGGAACTGCGGCCCCTTGGCGTCGCGCAGGTTCTCCAGCGTCGGAATCAGGGCATCCAGGTCATGGCCGTCGATCGGGCCGACGTAGTTGAAGCCGAATTCCTCGAAGATCGTGCCCTCGGGCACCACCATGGCCTTGGTGTGCTCCTCGAAGCGCTTGGCCAGGCCGTAGAGCGGCGTGTTCTTCAACACCGTCTTGGCGCCCTGCCGGGCTGCGGCGTAGAAACGGCCGCTCATCAACCGGGCCAGGTAGCGGTTGAGCGCCCCCACCGGCGGCGAGATCGACATGTCGTTGTCGTTCAGGATCACCAGCATGTCGGGCAGGCCGGCCGAGCCCTGGAAGCCGCCGTGGTTCAGGGCCTCGAAGGCCATGCCGCCGGTCAGCGCGCCGTCGCCAATGATGGCGACCGCCTTGCGGTCCTCGCCCTTGAGCCGAGCCGCATGGGCCATGCCCAGCGCGGCGGAGATCGAGGTGGACGAATGCCCGGTGCCGAAGGTGTCGTACTCGCTTTCGCTGCGGCGCGGGAAGCCGCTGATGCCGCCCAGCTGCTTGAGCGAGGCCATGGCCTCGCGCCGGCCGGTCAGGATCTTGTGCGGATAGGCCTGGTGGCCCACGTCCCAGACCAGACGGTCGTAGGGCGTGTGGAACACGTAGTGCAGCGCGATCGTCAATTCCACCGTGCCCAGGTTGGACGAGAGATGGCCCCCGGTGCTGCTGACCGAGCGCAGCAGAAAGTGGCGCAGTTCATCGGCCAGCTGCTTGAGCTGGGGCCGGGACAGCTTGCGCAGGTCGTCCGGGCTCTGGACCTGGTCCAGCAAAGAGGTCTTGCTCATCAGGGGGTGCTCCGAAACCGGCACAAGGGTGCGTTCCATGGTGACCGGGATCAGCTTTGACGGTCCACGACCAGCCCCGCCAGCCAGGCCAGCCGCTCACCCGGCAGGCCGGAGCGCTGCAAGGCCGCCAGGGCCTGGGCATGCAGGTCCATCGCATAGGTGCGCGCGGCCTCCAGCCCCAGCACGGAGACATAGGTGGGCTTGTTGGCGTCCTCGTCCTTGCCGGCGGTCTTGCCCAGCACCGACGATTCCTGCGTGCAGTCGAGGATGTCGTCCATGACCTGGAAGGCCAGGCCGATGGCCGCGCCGAAGTCGCTCAGGGCCTGCCAGACCGGCGCAGTCGGCCGGCCACAGGCCGCGCCCATCAGCACGCTGCATTGCAGCAGCGCACCGGTCTTGCGGCGGTGCATGTCGCGCAGCACGGCCTCGGACAGCGGTTTGCCGACGCTGGCCAGGTCGATGGCCTGGCCACCGGCCATGCCCTTGTGGCCCGCGGCGCGGGCCAGCAGACGCACCAGGTGGGCCTGCAGCGCCGGCTCCACCCCTTCGTCCGGGGTCAGGACCTCGAAGGCCAGCGCCTGCATCGCATCGCCGGCCAGCATGGCCTGGGCCTCGCCGAATTGCACATGCACCGTGGGCTTGCCCCGGCGCAGCATGTCGTTGTCCATGCAGGGCATGTCGTCATGCACCAGCGAATAGGCATGGATCAGCTCCACCGCCACCGCTGACCGCAGGGCGGCCTCGCAGTCGCCGTGGACCGCCTCGCCGGCCGCGATCACCAGCAAGGGGCGCAGGCGTTTGCCCCCTTCCAACACGGCGTAGCGCATGGCCTCACCCAGGCCTGCAGGGGCGTCGGTCGGCACGAAACGCTCCAGCGCCCGCTCGACGGACGCCAGGGTCTCGCGGACCCAACTCTCCGGTACTTTCACAGTCATTCCGTTGTCCAGGGCTTGAGCTGCCCTTCCTCCAGGACCTTGATTTGATCCTCGACCGCCTGCAGCCGATCGCGACAAAACGTCAACAACTGGCTGCCGCGTTGATAGCTTTCCAGCAACCGGTCCAGCGGCAACTGGCCGCCTTCCATCGCCTGCAACAAGCGATCCAGTTCAGCCAGCGCTTCTTCATAGCTGGCAGGGTCGGCGGCCTGGGGGGCGGTACGGGAAGATGACATGGACGCGGTGAGAATTCGGTCATGAATTGTAGTCAGGGCGGGCCCACCCCAGGAAAACGAGCAGCAACCAAACAGAAACACGGCAGCCAACAAGGTGCAATTCGTCAGCCGCATTGATCACCATCAATGACTGCCGCGGCACGTCCTCACCCAAATTTGTTAAAATGGAATTTGCCCTCACCCTGCCAGGTGGGGGCTTTTTCATTCCCACCCGCGGGGCCACCGGGTGGGGGGTTTGAAGACATGTTTTTTGGAGATCCTGGGGATCATGTCGAACCTGAGCATCACGCTGGA
>JAYSCA010000161.1:0-6121 GCA_041915165.1 Ideonella sp. | reverse complement strand
TGGCCTGGCGGAAGGCCACGAAGCCGGCCAGCGGGTTGTCGGTGAAGTTGTCCGGCAGGTTCTGGTAGAGCTTCCAGCGCACGCCCGCGGCCTGCAGGCGCTCGGCATAGCTGGTCCAGTTGTAGCCACTGCTGGGCGCGGCCATGCCGTCCCATTCGTTGACCACCGCCGCCACGCCGGCGGCGCTGGCGCCATTGCTGCCGGTCCACAGGAACAGGCGGTTCGGGTTGGTGCCGCCGGTCAGGCTGCAGTGGTAGGCGTCACAGACGGTGAAGGCATTGGCCAGCGCGAACTGGAAGGGCAGCTCGGCCTGGGTGTAGTAGCCCATGGCCGTGTTGGTCTTGAACAGCGGCCAGTGGGTCATGCGGCCGTGGTCCCAGGCCCACTGCGCGTCCTTCCAGGAGTGCGGCGTGCCACCGGCGCGCTGGGCGTTGCCGCTGCTGCTGTCCAGGTGGTAGGGCAGCACGGTGCGCGCCCCGTTGCTCTGCTGCCAGACGCTCTGGCCATCCGGCAGCGGGATCGTGAACCGGTCGCCAAAGCCGCGCACGCCCGGCAGGGTGCCGAAGTAGTGGTCGAAGCTGCGGTTCTCCTGCATCAGGATGACCACGTGGGCCACGTCCTGGATGCTCTTGGCCACGTTGCGGGCCGGGATGGCCAGCGCGCGGGCGATGGCAGGCGGCAGCGCGGCGGTGCCGGCGGCGGCGGCGGCCCCTTGCAGAAACTGGCGGCGGTCGACGGTGCTCATGACATTCCCCTGGTGTGTGTCGGCATCGGAAGCGTCCGCAGCATGCCTGCGCCGCAGGTCAGTTTTGTGGCGGCCCCGCCTGCAGACTAGGGGGGCGGCCTGCCGCTACAGTGGGGCCTCCCCCGCCCGCCCCCACCCCATGCCCCGCACGCCTTCCAGCCAGTTCGACCTGCTGCGCCAGCGCCGCTTCGCGCCCTTCTTCTGGACCCAGTTCCTGGGCGCGATGAACGACAACGTGCTGAAGTTCGCCTTCACGGTGCTGGTGACCTACCGGGTCGCGGTGGACTGGCTGCCGCCCGCGCTGGCCGGGCTGGCCATCGGCGCGGTGTTCATCCTGCCGTTCCTGCTGTTCTCCGCCACCGCCGGCCAGCTGGCCGACCGGCTGGACAAGGCCCGGGTGATGCGCATGGTGAAGAACCTGGAGCTGGCCATCATGGCGCTGGCGGCCTGGGGTCTGTGGCAGGGCTGGATCGCGCTGCTGCTGGGCTGCATCTTCCTGATGGGCCTGCACAGCACGGTGTTCGGCCCGGTGAAGTACGCCTACCTGCCCCAGCACCTGGACGAACGCGAGCTGACCGGCGGCAACGGCCTGGTGGAGATGGGCACCTTCGTGGCCATCCTGCTGGGCAATGTGCTGGGCGGCGTGCTGGCTGGCCTGCCCGAAGGCAGCGTGCCCAGCAGCGCCCAGGCGGTGGCGCTGGCCGGCTTGGCCCTGGCCGCCTTGGGCCGCTGGGCAGTGCAACGCGTGCCGGCCAGCCCGCCCGACGAGGCGGGCCTGCGGCTGAACTGGAACCCCTTCTCCGAGACCTGGCGCAACCTGCGGCTGGCCCACCAGCAGCCCACGGTGTTCCGCGCCCTGCTGGGCATCTCCTGGCTGTGGTTCTTCGGCGCGGTCTTCCTGGCGCAGTTCCCGGCCTACGCCAAGGACGTGCTGCACGGCGACGAACAGGTGGCCTCGCTGCTGCTGGTGGTGTTCTCGGTCGGCGTGGGCACCGGCTCGCTGCTGTGCGAGCGGCTGAGCCACCGCCACGTCGAGATCGGCCTGGTGCCGCTGGGCGCGCTGGGCATGGCGGTGTTCGCCGCACTGCTGGCCTGGGCTTCGGCCCACGCCCCCCTGCCCGCGCTGCGCTGGGGCCTGGCGGACTTCCTGGCCCAGCCCCGCCATGACCTGCTGCTGGGGCTGCTGTTCGGGCTCTCGCTCTCGGCCGGGCTCTACAGCGTGCCGCTGTACGCGCTGGTGCAGTGGCGTTCGCCGGCCACGCACCGCGCCCGCATCATCGCCGCCAACAACATCCTGAACGCGCTCTACATGATCGCCAGCGCCCTGATCGTCGGCGCGCTGCGGGCCGCTGGCGCGACGATCCCGCAGGTCTTCGGCCTGCTGGCCCTGGCCAGCGTGGCGGTGACGCTGGGCCTGTTCCTGCGCGAGCCGGACTACCTGCGCCACGCCCAACGCTGGCTGCACACCGGGCGCGGCCAGCCGGAATAAGCCGCCAATCGGCGCCCCCGGGGCCGTGGCGCGCGGAGCGGCCGGGCAAGCCGGCCTAAAATCGGCGATCCTCCCGTCGGCTTCAACGAGAACACACCGTGTCCGCCACCATCCTGCAACAACTTCCCGCCGGCGAACGCGTCGGCATCGCCTTCTCCGGTGGCCTGGACACCAGCGCCGCCGTGCACTGGATGCGCTCCAAGGGCGCCATCCCCTGCGCCTACACCGCCAACCTGGGCCAGCCCGACGAGAGCGACTATGAAGAGATCCCCCGCAAGGCCAAGGCCTACGGCGCCGAGATCGCCCGCCTGATCGACTGCCGCGCGCAGCTGGTGGCCGAAGGCATTGCCGCCATCCAGTCCGGTGCCTTCCACATCAGCACCGGCGGCGCCACCTACTTCAACACCACCCCGCTGGGCCGCGCCGTGACCGGCACCATGCTGGTGGCCGCGATGAAGGAAGACGGCGTCCACATCTGGGGCGACGGCTCGACCTACAAGGGCAACGACATCGAGCGCTTCTACCGCTACGGCCTGCTGGTCAACCCCTCGCTGAAGATCTACAAGCCCTGGCTGGACCAGCGCTTCATCGACGAGCTGGGCGGCCGCAAGGAGATGAGCGAGTACCTGATCGCCAACGGCTTCGACTACAAGATGAGCGTGGAGAAGGCCTACTCGACCGACTCCAACATGCTGGGCGCCACCCACGAGGCCAAGGACCTGGAGTTCCTGAACGCCGGCATGCACATCGTCAAGCCCATCATGGGCGTGGCCTTCTGGAAGCCCGAGGTCGAGGTGAAGGCCGAGACCGTGACCGTGCGCTTCGAAGAAGGCGTGCCGGTCGCGCTGAACGGCCAGACCTTCGCCACCCAGGTGGCCCTGTTCGAGGAAGCCAACCGCATCGGCGGCCGCCACGGCCTGGGCATGTGCGACCAGATCGAGAACCGCATCATCGAGGCCAAGAGCCGCGGCATCTACGAAGCCCCGGGCATGGCGCTGCTGCACATCGCCTACGAGCGCCTGGTGACCGGCATCCACAACGAGGACTCGATCGAGCAGTACCGCATGAACGGCCGCAAGCTCGGCCGCCTGCTGTACCAGGGCCGCTGGTTCGACCCGCAGTGCATGATGCTGCGCGAATCGGCCCAGCGCTGGATCGCCTGCGCCGTGACCGGCGAGGTGACGCTGGAGCTGCGCCGCGGCAACGACTACACGATCATGAACACCGACAGCCCCAACCTGACCTACAAGCCGGAACGCTTGTCGATGGAGAAGGTGGAGAACGCGGCGTTCACCCCGGCCGACCGCATCGGCCAGCTGACCATGCGCAACCTGGACATCGCCGACACCCGCGACAAGCTGGGCGTCTACAGCGCCGCCGGCCTGCTGGGCCGGCCGGACAGCAGCATCGGCCTGATCACCGCGCCTGAAAAGGACTGATCGGTCCGCGTGCCACCGGTTGACAGCGGTTGTGTCCGGCCCTCGTGGCCGGCCCTCCGCCTTAGGGCCCCTTCGGGGGCCCTTTTTTTCGGCCGTGCCAGCGGGCCTTCCCCTGAGCCACCAGCGCGCGCGCCAGCCGCCAGGGGGCGCTGGCGCGCACCTTCTGCAGCAGCGCCGCCTTCCAGGGCACCCAGCGGTCATGCCAGCGGGCGAACCAGGCCAGCTGCATCAGCGCGGGCCGGGTCAGCGTGAAGAGGTGGGCCACCAGGGCTGTGCCGCCCAGCTTGGCCGCCACGATCACCATCAGCCCCAGCACCGCATGGCCGCGCCCCACGGCCCACAGGGCCAGCAGCTTGACGGGCAGCAGCGCCAGCGTGGGCAGGGCGAACAAGGCCAGCGCGCCGTAGGGCGGCAAGCGCCGCACCCAGGCTTCCAACTGGCGAAAGCCTGGCCAGGCCCCGAGCCAGGCCAGCAGCCGCTGCAGCGTGTCCCAACCCCATTCCTCGAACAGGATCAGCAGCGCCAGCGGCCACTGCCACAGCGCGCGCAGCAGGGCCCGCAGCGCCGAGGGGTTCTGCGGCCCGTTCATGCGGCTCAGACCGCGGCGGCCTCCGCGGCCGACGTGGCGTCAGGTGCCGTGGGCGGCTGCAGGCAGGCGGCCAGGTCGGCCAGCCAGGTCTGCAGCGCCGCCCCGTGGCGCAGGCGCCCCGTGCCCCCCGCGGGGGCCGGCGCCTCGCTGAGACCGGCTGCCGCGGCCCGGGCGGCCAGCTGCGCCTGCCGCCGTGCAGCCAGGCCGTCCTCGGGCAGAAGCTGCCAGACCGGCACCGCCCGCTGACCACGCGGCAGGCGCAGGCGCTGCAGGCGGCGCTCGCGCTGGGCCTCGTCCCAGGGCCGGTCCAGGTGGATCACCAGCGGCGCCTGCGGCCCGGTGGGGATGCGCGGCTCGCTGCCGGGCAGGCCGTCGGCCACCAGCAGCAGGCTGGGGCCTTCGGCATCGCGGAAGGCGCGCAGCACCGGGTCGGCCTCGCGGTGGGCCGTGGGCAGCACCTGGGCCTGCCAGCCGCCCTCGGCCAGCCATTCGGCCCAGGCGGGCATGTCCTCGGTGGCCTCGGCCTGGGCGAACAGCACGACCCGCGTGCGGCCCGCGGCGCGGGCCTCGCTCAACAGGTCGGGCAGCACGACCAGCGCGGCCTCGCGCTCGGCGGCCTCGGCCTGGGTCAGGCCGGCCTTGAGCAGCAGCTGATCGCTGTCGGACAGGAAGCCGCTGCGCTGCCAGCGCGCCAGCAGCGGGCTGAGCGCCGTCAGCGCCTGGTCGTGCCGGGCCCGGCTTTCCTCATGCCAGGGGCAGCGGCGGTCCTGCGGCGTCCAGGCCGGCCATTGCTCGGCCACCTCGGCCCAGTGGCGCTGCAGCAGCAGGGGGCCCAGCGCCTCGGGCGAGGCCTCGGCCAGGCCCTGGGCCAGCGCGCCGCTGCCCAGGCGGTCCAGCCGGGCCAGCCAGGCCTCGGCGGCGGCCGGTTCGGTCTGCAGCGCGTCCTCGGCGGCCAGCACCCACAGCCAGGGGCTGTCGGTGGCGGACTCGGCTGGCAGCGGCTGCCAGCCGTCGCGCTGGTCGACGATCAGCACCTCCACGCCGGCGCTCGGCCAGGGGTCGGTGGGGGCCAGCAGCTGCACCTGGGCATCCTCGCCCAGCGGGGCCAGCAGCGCCTGCCAGCGGGCCCGCCGGGCCTCGTCGGCCGACGCGCCCAGGCGCAGCGCCAGGCTGCGGGCGCCGAAGTGACGTTGCACCAACTGCCAGGCCAGCGCCAGCTCCCGGTCAGGGGCCAGCTCAGCGGCATCGGCCAGCAGGCAGGCGCCCGCGCAGGCGGCAAAGAAGGCCGCTTCCAGCTGGGCCGGGCGCGGCGACAGCGAGCCGGCCGCGGCACCGGCGAAATGGGCTGCCTCCAGCCCCTGCGGGAAGCAGGCTTCCAGGTGGGTGATGCGCTGACGCAGATCGCCCTTGAGGGCCAACTGACGCCAGACCGCCTCCTCCACCACCAGCGGGTGGCCGCAGCGGGCGGCCAGCGCCAGCAGTTCGTCCAGCGCCTCGGGGCCGCCCGGCGTCAGGCGGCCGTCCGCCCCTTGCCAGCGGGCCACCGCCTGGCGCAAGGTGTCCGGGCAGCCCCGGCCGGCCGTCCACTGCAGGCGGCGGGGGCCGCCTTCGGCGACCGCCACCAGCGCCAGCGTGCTGGGGGTGGGCGGCAGCGGCGCCGCCGGAGCGGGCGCCGGAGACACCATCTCGACCGGCGCGGCAGGCAGGTCCTGCGCCGGCGGGGCCTCAGCCACCACCGGGGTCGGTTCAGCCTCGGTCGGCACGGACGGTGTGGCGGGTTCGGCCGTGCTGGGCGCTTGCGGCGCCACCGGGACCGGTGCGGTCGCTTCCGCCGCCACGGCCACCGGGGCCGGGGTCTC
>JAYSCA010000160.1:0-6132 GCA_041915165.1 Ideonella sp. | reverse complement strand
TGTTCCCGCATGAGAACGCGCTGTCCGACGCCAACGGCCTGGAAGAGGAGCGGCGCCTGATGTATGTCGCCATCACCCGGGCGCGCCAGCGGCTCTACCTCAGCTTCAGCCAGACCCGCATGTTGCACGGTCAGACCCGTTACAACGTGAAAAGCCGCTTCCTGGACGAGTTGCCGGAAAGCGCCCTGAAATGGCTCACGCCGCGCACCCAGGGCTTTGGCTCGGGTTTTGCAAGGGACTATCAGGCGGCCTGGCAGCGCGGCAGCGGGCTGGGGTCGATGGTCGGGGCGGGGCGGCGCAACAGCGGCTGGCAGCCTCCCCCCGCCGAGCCCCCGGTGCCCGCGGCCATGAAGGATGCCGCGGCCAAGGCCGCCGGGCATGGCCTGCGGGTGGGCCAGTCGGTGTTCCACGCAAAATTTGGTGAGGGAGTGGTGGTGACCTTGGAAGGATCAGGCCCCGACGCGCGGGCCCAGGTGAATTTCGGGCGACATGGGGCCAAGTGGCTGGCCCTGTCGATCGCCAAGCTGACCCCCATCGACTGAGTCTGGGCGGCCTGCGCGTGGAATCCCGTCGGTCGTTACCGTGAGTCCCCTTCCGTCCTCGCACGAAGGTGGTGCATGCCCGGCCTGGCTGCGCAAGCAGCTGGGGCTGGCTTGCTTGCTGCTTGTGCCCGCGTTCACGCCGGTGGCGGCGGTGGAGCCGGTGCTGCGCGAGGGCGATGAACTGGCCCGGCTGGAGTACGAGGCCCGGGCAAAGCCGGAAGAGGCGGTGGCCACGCTGGAACAGTGGATGGCCCGCAAACCCGGCGACAGCGCCTGGCGGCTGGAGGCCTTGCGGCTGCTGGGGGGGCTGCGCATCACCCAGGGGCAGCCCGAGGCGGCCGAGGCCGTGCTGCAGCAGATCCAGGCCCTGGCCCGGGAGGGGCCCGCTCCCTTGCGGCGCGACGCCAGCGTGGCGGCCGGGTGCCTGCAGGCGGATCTGATGCGCGACGGGGGCTCGCTGGCCAAGGCCGACGAACCGCTGGAAGAGGTGATGCGGCAGGTCGATGACCGGACCGCGCTGCCGCTGCACATGTCCTGCCTGGTGATCCACGCGGCGATCGAGGAAAACCTGGGCCATTTCGATGTCGCGGTGCGTCTGAGCCTGGATGCGCTGCGGCTGGTCGACCGCGGCCAGCCCTGGCGGCGCAGCGCGCTGCTCAATGGGCTGGCCTACACCTATTACCGGGCCGGTCAGTCGACCCGGGCCCGTCAGCTCAACGACGAGGCCAAGGCCCTGGCCCAGGCCAGCGAGGACTGGGTCTCGCTGGCCGACGCGATGACCGTCGAGAGCATCCTGTTGTCGGAGGCGGGCCAGGAAGGCGCCGCGTTGCAGGCGCTGACCCAGTCGATCGACTTCGCCCGCCGGGCCGGCGATGCCCGCAGCGAGGCGATGGGCCTGGCCAACCTCAGCGACCATTACCTGCGCCAGGGGGACTATCACCAGGCCTGGCTGCAGTCGCAGCAGGCCCTGCCGCTGGCGCGACGGCTGCATTCGACCGAGATCGAGCAGCTGGCCAACCTCAATGCCGGCCTGGCGCTGATCGCGCTGCACCGCAAGGACGAGGGCCTGGTGCGGGTGCGCGAGGTGCTGGACCAGCAGCGCCGGGCCGACGAGGTGGCTTCCCAGGCCGAAGGCCTGGAGGACCTGGCCCATTACCTGGAAAAGGCGGGCTACCTGTCCGAGGCGCTGCAGGTCTACCGTGAGCAGCGGGCGATCGCCGAGCAGGCCTTCCAGCGCAGCCAGCAGCGGGCGCTGGTGGAGCTGCAGGAAAGTTTCGAGGCCGAGCGGCGCCGCCACGAGCGCGACCTCCTCACCGATGACAACCAGCTCAAGGAGGAGGCGCTGCGCCAGACCGAGCTGCGTTTCAAGCTGTGGGCCCTGGTGATGGCCGGGGTGGTGATGGCCGTGCTGCTGCTGGTGCTGTTGCACCGGCGCATGCGGGCCACCCAGCAGGCGCTGTCCTCGGTCAACGAGCGGCTCAAGGTGCAGAGCGAGCAGGACCCGCTCACCGGTCTGGCCAACCGGCGCCACTTCCAGCGCCGCATGGCCCAGGGCGAGGATGCCCAGGGCACGCTCTACCTGCTGGACCTGGACCACTTCAAGCGCATCAACGACCACCATGGCCACGCCGGCGGCGACGTGGTGCTGATCGAGGTGGCGCGGCGCCTGCAGGCGGTGCTGCGCGAGGAGGATGTGGTGGTGCGCTGGGGCGGCGAGGAGTTCATGATCCTCGTGCCCGGCGAGGGCGGGGAGCCGGCCGAACAGCTGGCCCAGCGGCTGCTGACCGCCCTGGCCTCGGTGCCGGTGATCGTCGGCCCGACCCGGCTGGCGGTGACCGCGTCGATCGGCTTTGCCAGCTTCCCCCTGCAACCGCAGCAGCTGGAGGTGCCCTGGTCGATGGCGATCGACCTGGTGGATGCCGCGATGTACATCGCCAAGACCCAGGGCCGGCATCGGGCGGTGGGCCTGCGTCGCCTGCCCGCCACCGATCTGGAAGAGGTGGCCCGGCGGATGAACGATCTGGAAAAGGCCTGGCGACGGGGCGAGGTCGAACTCGTCGAGATCCACGGGCCGGACGTCGTGGGACAGACGCCATGAGTCGGCCACCGATTCGCCTGGCCGGGCTGGCGCTGCTGGTCGTGACCCAGCTGTCCACGCAGGCCCAGCCGGTGTCTCCCCCGCCGCAGACCGGTTTGGGGCCGGCCCTGAGCGCCATGTCCAAGGGCTGGCGCGAGCGGGGCGAGGATGATCCGCAGGCCGTGCTGGGTGAGCTGGCGCAGGCGGCGGTGCCGGTGGGCGCGGTGGCTGCGCCAGCGTGGCAGCGCATGCAGGCGCGCACCCGGGGCCTGGTGGCGGCGCGCTCGGGGCTGCAGGACAACGTGCGCCGGGCCCTGGCCGCGCTGACGGCGCTGGAGCCAGACATCCCGGACGACCCGCGTTGGCGGGCCGGCCTGCAGGGCGATCGCGCGCTGATCCAGGCCCAGCTGCAGGACCTGCAGGGCGACTCCGTGGCGGCCGTGCGGCTGGGCCACGCGGCGGACCAGGCCTATGAACAGGCCTGCGGTTCCCGCCAGCCCGCCGCCGATTGCGACTACCGGGCCTGGTGGGAGGCCCTGCACCTGCTGGCGCAGCGGGCCGATGCGCGGGGTGACCTGGTGAGCGCGTTGAGCCTGGTCGAGCGCGCCCACAGCGTGGCCGGGCGGGCGGCCGACCTGGGGCTGGAGGCCTGGAGCCTGGCCATGCAGGCGGTGTTCCAGCAGGCGCTCAGCCACGAGGCCCAGGCCCGCATGCTGATGGCCCAGGCCGATCGTCTGGCACACCGTCAAAACGATGGCCGCGCCGAACTCTGGGTGCGGTTCGCCGAGGCCCGCATGGCCCTGGCCGATGGTGACGCCGCGGCGGCCCTGCGGTTGGTGCAGCAGGCCCGCCGTCTGGCCGTGGCCGCCGGGTCGGCCCGGCTGGAGGCCCAGGTCCTGCCCAGCCTGAGCGACCTGCTGCGCCGGGCCGGCCGCCCCCGGGAGGCCTTGCAGGCCGTGGCGCAGGCCTACCCCGTGCTGCAACGCCACCATGAGCTGCGGGGTCAGCCCACCTTGCTGCACAACGGCGGCCTGGCCAAGCTGCAGCTGGGGGAGGTGGCCCAGGGGCGCGCCGATCTGGAGACGGCTCTCCAGCTCTGGCAGAAGGCGGGGGCCCGCGGCGCCATAGCGGTGGCGCTGCAGGAGGGCTCCGACGCCCTGGCGGCCCTGGGCGATGTGCGGGGCGCGCTGGATCTGCTGCACCGCAGCCAGGACCTGCGGGCCGCGGTCAATGCCGACAACCAGACGGCGCTCCTGGCGCAGATGCGGGCGACCTATCGCACCGAGTCCGAGCGGCGCGAGCTGGACCTGCTGGAGCGCGAAAACGCGCTGCGGTCCTCGCACCTGCAGACGCAGGTCCTGATCGAGCGGGTCTGGATCGCCGCGATCATCCTGCTGGGGCTGGCCGGTGCCGTGGTGGGGCTGCTGGCGCTGCGCGCCCGCGATGCCACCCGCCGACTGCGTCACAGCGAGGCCTTGCTGCGGGTGCAGAGCGAGCGCGATCCGCTCACCGGGCTGGCCAACCGTCGCCATTTCCGGGAAGTGCTGGCCACCCAGGGCGCCTGTTTCCAGGGGGCGCTGATGTTGGTCGACATCGACCATTTCAAGCGCATCAACGATGAGTTCGGTCATCCCGCCGGCGACGCGGTGCTGGTGGAGGTGGCGCGGCGTCTGGACAGTTCGGTCCGGGCCGGCGATCTCGTCTGCCGCTGGGGCGGCGAGGAGTTTCTGATCTACGCACCCGACCTGCGGGGCGAGGCGCTGGATGCGCTGGCCCTGCGGGTCTTGCGTGCGCTGGGCGATGAAGCCATCGCGCTGGGCGAGAAGCGGGTTCTGCCGATCTCGGCTTCGCTGGGGTATGGCGCCTTCCCCTTGCCGGCGCATGCGGTGGCGCTGGGCTGGGAGCGGGCGGTGAACCTGGTCGACATGGCGCTCTACACCGCCAAGTCCATGGGCCGCGACCGCGCTGTGGGCCTGCAGTCGGCGCGCGCCGCCGACAGCGCCGCGCTGGAAACCGTGGAGGCGGATTTCGAGGCCGCCCGGTTGGCCGGCGATGTCGCGCTCAGCGTCACCCTTCGCTGGGGTGACTGAGTCGTCCGCCGCAGGCAGGGGGGGCTGTCAGGGGGCCTTGTTGCCGCTGCCGGTGGCCGCATCCACGGTCGCACCCACCACCTTGCCGGTGACTTCCACCCCGGTGCTGACCACGGCGGCACCGACCGAGATCACCGCCCCGGTGGCGGCCCCGGCCACCTCGACCACGGCGCAGCCGGTCAGCGGGGCCAGCAAGGTCAACACGGCCAGACCGGTCAGCGGCAGGGGGCAGGGCAGGCGCATGCAGGGCTCCAGTCAGGGCGAAGAAGGCGAGGCAGGGGGGGCTTCCGGCTCTTCCGGCTGGCCAAAACTGCCGCGGAAGGTGAAGAACAGGGACACATAGTAGGCCGAGGTCAGCACCAGGGCCAGCGGCATCGTCAGCAGCCCCAGCAGCGAACTGCCGCCCAGCAGGCCGACCAGCAGGCTCAGCACCAGCCCGGTGGCCATCATCAGGCCCATCCAGGCCAGGCCGTAGACCAGCATCGCCGCGCGGGTGTGCCACAGGGCCAGCACGCTGGAGAACATGGCCTGGGCCGGCCGCTGCCCGGCCCAGCAGACCAGCGCCGGCGCGTGCCAGAAGGGCAGGCTCAGCAGCAGCGTGACCGAGACCCGGGCCAGCACGCCGGCCATCACCCCGGGGGCATCGGCCAGGCGGGCCACCTCGTCGGGGTCCGGGTTGTTGGCAGTCAGGGCCTGCATCAGGTCCTCCACGCCGCCATGGTCGATCAGCCGGCAGGCCATCAACAGCAGCAGCGTGCCGAAGGCATAGCCCAGGCTCAGCGTGAGCAGGCTGCGCCGGCGCTCCGAGGGCAGGTGGCGCCAGGGGGCGAAGAACACGCCCAGCTGCGGGCGCACGCCACGCTGGCTGGCGGCCGTGGCCATCATGTAGGCCAGCGTCAGCAAGGGGATGCCGGCCAGCACCAGCACCTCGCCAAAGCCGGGCAGCAGCGACAGCACCGCGCCAGCCAGCATGAAGGCCACGAACAGTGCGCTGTAGCCCAGCGGGTGGCGGAAGAACTCCCGCACCCCCTGGCGCACCCATTGCAGCCCCTGGGCGGCGGGCACCGTCTTGAGCGTGAGTTTCATGCGCTCAGGCCTGGGCGTGCCAGGGCCGCTCGGCGGCGTCGCGCAGCACCCGTTCGAAGTGCGACGGATCCTTGGGCAGCAGCAGGCTGGCCTCGCGTGGCAGATGCCAGTCGGCCAGGCGCGAGAGCCAGAAGCGCAGCGCCGCGGTGCGGCGCATCGAGGGCAGCAGGCGCAGCTCGGTGCCCGACAGCGGGCGCTCGGCCTGGTAGGCGGTCATCAGCGCCTCGGCCCGGGGCAGGTCCAGCTGGCCGCTTTCCAGGTCCACGCACCAGTCGTTGAGCACCACCGCCAGGTCGAACATGAAGGTGTCGGTGCCGGCGAAGTAGAAGTCGAACAC
>JAYSCA010000159.1:3123-6162 GCA_041915165.1 Ideonella sp. | reverse complement strand
CGAGCGCTGCGACCAGGCCCATTTCGATGCGCTGCTGCATGGCTGCATCGCCGAAGCCGCTGACCTCGACAGCGTGCTGGCCGCCCATGTGGACCGCCCGACGACCGAGCTCTCGCCGGTGGAACATGGCGTGCTGCTGATCGGCGCCTACGAGCTCAAGCACTGCCTGGACGTGCCCTACAAGGTCGCCATCAACGAAGCCGTGGAACTGGCCAAGAGCTTTGGCGGCACCGACGGCCACAAGTACGTCAACGGCGTGCTCGACAAGTCGGCGGCCGTGCTGCGGCCGGCCGAGACCAGCGCCGCCCGCCGCTGAACCTTCCTCATCCCAGTACCGCGGGGCGCCTGGCGCCCCGTGTTTCTTTCTCCCGCCATGAAACTCGCCAGCCGCCTCGACCACATCGCCCCGTTCTACGTCATGGAGTGCGCCAAGGCGGCCAACGAGATCGCCCGCCTGCCCGAATGTGACCCGGCCCAGGGCGGCACGCCGATGATCTACCTGAACATCGGCGAACCGGACTTCACCGCGCCCGCCTCGGTGCAGGCCGCGGCCGAGGCCGCGATCCGCGCCGGTCGCACCCAGTACACCGACGCCAACGGCCTGCCGGCATTGCGCGAGGCCCTGTCGGGCTGGTACCGCCAGCGCTTCGGTCTGGACATCGCACCCGAGCGCTTCGTCATCACCGCTGGCGCCTCCGGCGCCCTGCAGCTGGCCAGCCTGGCCCTGTTCGAGCCGGGCGACGAGGTGCTGATGCCGGACCCCGCCTATCCCTGCAACCGCCACTTCGTCGCCGCGGCCGGCGCCACCGCCGTCTCGCTGCCCGCCAGCGCGGCCCAGCGCTTCCAGCTGGATGCCGCCACCGTCGCGGCCCACTGGACCCCGGACACGCGCGGCGTGCTGCTGGCCTCGCCGTCCAACCCGACCGGCACCTCCATCGCGCCGGAAGAGCTGGCGGCCATCGCCCGCGAAGTGCGCCGGCGCGGTGGCGTCACCGTGGTCGACGAGATCTACCTGGGCCTGTCCTACGACGAGCGCTATGGCCAGAGCGCCCTGGCCTTGGGCGAGGACATCATCTCGGTCAACAGCTTCTCGAAGTACTTCGGCATGACCGGCTGGCGCCTGGGCTGGCTGGTGGTGCCGCAAGCCCTGGTGCCCGCGCTGGAGAAGCTGCAGCAGAACCTCTACATCTGCGCCTCCACCGTGGCCCAGCATGCCGCGCTGGCCTGCTTCGAGCCCGACACGCTGGCCGAGTTCGAACGTCGCCGCCAAGCCTTCCGTGCCCGGCGCGACTTCATCGTGCCGGCCCTCGACGCCATGGGCCTGACCGTGCCGGTGGCCCCCGACGGCGCCTTCTACGCCTGGGCCGACTGCAGCCGTTTCACCGACAGCAGCTGGGACTTCTGCCTGCGCGCCATGCGCGAGGCCCATGTGGCGCTGACGCCGGGCAAGGACTTCGGTCCCGCCGCAGCCGAACGCTACCTGCGCCTGTCCTTTGCCAGCAGCCTGGAACAGCTGCAGGAAGCCGCTCGCCGGCTCTCACATTTCGTTGCAAGCTGAGCCCAAACAGTCCAGGACATTTGCGTTGACGCGCTGCCCAGCGCGGGCGGAATTGCTTATCCTCCGCCCTCATGTCCTGGAACCCCTTCAAGACGCGTCAAGGCAGTACCGACGGCGCCTCGTCGACGTTTCAGCGCACGGTCATCGAAGACCGGGCCCGTAGTCAGTTCGACGCCCTGCATGCTCTTCTCCAGGAGGAAGAGGGCGGCGCGCCGCTGGGCACCGTCGGCCGCTACGAGCTGCGCACCGTGCTGGGCGAAGGGGGTCTGGGCACCGTCTACGGTGGCTGGGACCCCCTGCTGTCGCGCCGGGTGGCGGTCAAGATGCTCAAGAGCCAGGCCCTGCCCCAGACCGCGCAGGCGGGCATGCCGTCCCCCGAAGAGCTGACCCTGCACGAGGCCCGTGCCGCAGCCCGGCTGTCACACCCGCACATCGTGACGGTCTTTGACGCGGGCAGTTCCCCGCAAGGCATCTACATCGCGATGGAGCCGCTGCACGGCCTGGACCTGCGGCAGATGCTGCGCCAGGGCTGGCGCCCCAGCCCGCAGGAAGCCGCCAGCCTGGTGCGGCGCGTGGCCGAGGCCCTGGCCTACGCCCACGGCAAGGGCGTGATCCACTGCGATGTGAAGCCCGCCAACATCTTCATGGTGGACCGGCGCATGCCCAAGGTGCTGGATTTCGGCATCGCCCGGCTGGCCCGCGGCGATGGCAGCGCCATCCTGGCCGCCTCGATCGGCTCACCGCATTACCTGGCGCCGGAACAACTGACCCAGAGCTCCATCGACCGCCGCTGCGATGTCTATGCCCTGGGCGTGGTGCTGTTCGAGCTGCTGACCGGCCGGGTGCCCTACACCGGGCATTCGATGGAGGAGATCAGCCGAGCCGTGCTGAAGGCCCCACAGCCGGTCGCCTGCCAATGGGCGCCCCAGGCGCCCGAGGGCTTGTCCGCCATCGCGGCCCGGGCCATGGCCCGTCACCCGGACGCCCGCTTCGCCTCGGCCCGCCATCTGGCCAATGCCCTGCGCGATTGGAAGCACGCCGGCGAGGCCGAACCGCCGCCGCCGGCCCCCGGCCAGCGTGGCCTGTTCGCCTGGTTGCGCGGGGACCGCGGCCCGGCCTGATCCCCCGCCCGCCCAGCGCAGCGGCACAACGGTCGGCGTATCATTGGC
Source organism: Ideonella sp. (assembly GCA_041915165.1). Lineage (GTDB taxonomy): Bacteria > Pseudomonadota > Gammaproteobacteria > Burkholderiales > Burkholderiaceae_C > Ideonella. Next base: position 3,435 of record JAYSCA010000159.1, on the reverse strand, counting down.
GGTTTCATGTCCGCCGCCTCGACCGCTCCCCTCTTTCTGCTCCCGGTGCGCGTGTACTGGGAAGACACCGACGCCGGCGGGGTGGTGTTCTACGCCAACTACCTCAAGTTCTTCGAGCGCGCCCGCACCGAATGGCTGCGCGCCGCCGGCACCGGCCAGCAGGACTTGCGCGAGCGCACCGGCGCCCTCTTTGTGGTCGCCGCCACCCGGTTGCGCTACCTGTCCCCCGCCCGGCTCGATGACGCGTTGCAGATCAGTGTGGACCGGGCCGACACCGGCCGGGCCCGCATGACCGTGTTCCAGCAGGCCTGG
>JAYSCA010000159.1:0-3113 GCA_041915165.1 Ideonella sp. | reverse complement strand
ACACCCTGCTCTGCGAGGGCGAGATCGAGATCGCCTGCGTGGACCAGGCCGATTTCCGGCCCCGCCGCATTCCTTCCGAAGTCCTCGAACGACTCCTCCCATGAACCAGGACCTCTCCATTGTTTCGCTGCTGGTGCATGCCAGCCTGATCGTCCAGGTGGTCGTCAGCATCCTGTTGCTGATCTCACTGGCCAGCTGGAGCGTGATCTTCTCGAAGATGGTCGGGCTCTCCCGCACCCGCGAACGCGACACCGCCTTCGAGCAGGAATTCTGGTCCGGTCGCAACCTGAACGACCTCTACCGCTCGGCCAGCAACACCACCGAGAGCGGCCCGATGGAGCGGCTGTTCGCCAGCGGCATGCGCGAGTTCATGAAGCTGCGTGAACGCCACCTGGACGCCGGCAGCCAGCTTGACGGCGCGCGCCGCGCCATGAAGGCCACGCTGCAGCGGGAGCTCGATGCGCTGGAAGGCAGCATCGGCCTGCTGGCCTCGGTCGGCTCCATCAGCCCGTACGTCGGCCTGTTCGGCACCGTGTGGGGGATCATGCACGCCTTCGTCGGCCTGTCCAACCTGCAGCAGGTCACGCTCTCCACCGTGGCCCCCGGCATCGCCGAAGCCCTGGTGGCCACCGCCATCGGCCTGTTCGCGGCCATCCCGGCGGTGCTGGCCTACAACCACTTCGCCCGCACGATCGACCGCATCGCGATCCAGCTCGAGAGCTTCGTCGACGAATTCCTGAACATCCTGCAACGCAACGCCGGCACCGCGGGCGGCACGTTGCACTGAGGCGGGGGACGCGAGATGCCTGCAGTCGCTTCCCGCAGCGGCGGCCGTCGGCGCCGCGCGATGAACGAGATCAACATGGTCCCGTTCATCGACGTGATGATGGTGCTGCTGATCATCTTCATGGTCAGCGCACCAATGATCACCACCGGCCTGGTGGACCTGCCCAGCGTGGGCAAGGCCAAGACCCGGCCGCAGAGCGTGGTCGAGGTGGTCGTCCAGAGCGACGACAAGCTCGAACTCAAGATCGACCAGGGGCCGTCCCAGCCCATCACGCTGGAGGCCCTGGCGGACCAGGTGCTGGGCGCGCAGAACGGCAGCGACAACGTGCCGGTGATCATCTCGGCCGACAAGCAGGTGCGCTACGACAGCGTGATGAAGGTGATGGACACGCTGCAACGCCACGGCGTGCAGCGCGTGGGGCTGTCGGTCAAGCAGGGAGGCTGAAGCCGTGAGCAGTCCGCTGCAGCCCTGGTCCACGCCCCGTGACGCGCTGCATCCGCCCAGTGCGGACAACCCGCGCGTGGGCTGGCTCATCTCGGTGCTGGCCCATGCCCTGCTGGTGTTGGCCCTGACCCTGGGCGTGCAGTGGCACACCTCCGACCCCGCGGGGGTCTCGGCCGAGCTGTGGTCGGCCGTGCCGCAGATCGCCGCCGAACCGCTGGGCCAGCGCGATGGCCAACCGGATGCGGCCCCGCCCTCGTCCGATCAAGCCGAGCCCACCCCACCGACCCCGCCGGCAGCCCAGGTGGAAGCGGCCCAGCAGCGCGCTGCCACCCAAGCGGCGGCCCAAGCCGCTGAGAAGGCGGCCGAGAAAGCGGCGGAAAAGGCTGCTGAAAAGGCCGCCGCCCAAAAGGCAGCTCAGAAGGCCGCTGCCGCCCAGGCCGCGGCCGAGAAGGCCCAGGAAGAACGCGATGCCGAGCTGGCCCGTGAGCGGGATCAGCGCGCCAAGGACAAGGCCGCCAAAGAGAAAGCCGCGAAAGAGAAGGCGGACAAGGCCGAGAAGGCGGCGGAAGAAAAGGCCGCCAAGGAAAAGGCGGCCAAGGAAGCGCAGGACGCCAAGGACAAGGCCGACAAGGCGGCCAAGGAGAAAGCAGCCAAGGAAGCCGCCAAAGAGAAGGCGGCGCAGGACAAGGCCGAACAGGCCGCGAAGGACAAGGCGGAGAAGGCGGCCAAGGAAAAGGCCGCGCAGGAGCAGGCCCGCCAGGCCAAGGCGGATCAGGAACGCCAGACCAAGGCCGCAGCCGCCGCCCGCCAGGACCAGCTGCGCCGCATGGCTGCCCAGCTGGGCAGCCCGACCGGCGTGGCCGGCGCCAACGGCCCGTCCGGCAGCACCGGCACGGCGCAGCGCAGTTCCGGCCCGTCGGCCAACTACGCCGGCCGCATCAAGGCCTACATCAAACCCAACATCGTCCAGATCGACAGCATCGACGGCAACCCAGAAGCGGTGGTGGAAGTGCGCTGCGCGCCGGACGGCACCATCATTGGCCGGCGCCTGACCCACGCCAGTGGCAACAAGGACTGGGACGACACCGTGCTGCGCGCGATCGACCGCACCGGCAAGCTGCCGCGCGACGTCGACGGTCGGGTGCCACCGACGATGGAGATCCACTTCAAGCCGCGCGAGTGAGGCGGCGCCGGCGCCACCAGGCATCTACCGACCAGGCGCCCGGCCCCCACAGCAGCAGGGCCAGCAGCAGGCTGCCCCAGAACTGGTGCTGGGTCAGCGCCGCGTCCCCCAGGTTCGCCAGGCTGATGGCCGCCACCGCGTTCACCACGCTCAGCCCGGCCGCGCCGAAACGCCCGGCCAGGCCCAGCACCAGCAGCACCGGCAAGGCCAGTTCCCCCGCGGTGCCGGCCACGGCCGCCACGTCGGGGGGCAACAGGGGCACGTGGTACTCGTCCTGGAACAGCGCCAGCGTGATGTCCCAGTCGCGCAGCTTGGTCAGGCCGGAGCGGAAGAACACCGCCCCCACATAGACACGCGCGGCCAGTTGGGCCGGTGCCTGCAAGGCTTGCAGCAGGCGCTCGGTGCGCTGGGCCCAGGCACCGCCGGGCAGAAAGGTATCGAGTGACATGGTCAAGGTTCCTCAGGAGTCGGAAGGTCCGCGATCGGCAGGCAGCCCACGGCCGTCCACCAGCCTTCGGTCAGGGCCATCTGCAGCCAGGCCTGGAAATCGTGCGGCGCGGCCTGGGCCAGGGCCTGCCCCAGGCTCTCACCACGCTGCAGGCGGCGGGTGAAGCGGGCCTGATCCGCAGGCAGCGGGCGCACACCCACCACCCCCCCGCGGCGGCAGACCACGGCGGCGACACGCCCGCGGCCGACCGG
>JAYSCA010000158.1:0-6183 GCA_041915165.1 Ideonella sp. | reverse complement strand
CACCGTAGAGCTGCAGGCCCATCGTGCCGGCTGCGCTGACGACCCCGGCCACCAAGCAAGCCAGCGTCAGGCGCTTGATTTCGCCAAAGCCGGAGAAGCGCCACATGCCTTGCGGCACCCGCAACGTGACAAAGGCCGACAGATACACCACCACCACGCCGACCAGCACCCACAGGTCATAAGGCGGGCGCTCGTGCAGCCAGCGCTCAAACCCCATGCGGAACAGGTAGGTGGCGTGCCAGGCCACCACCACCATCCCGGCGTCAATGGCCAAAGACAAGGGCACGCGGTGCGGACGCAGCCGGGCCAGGAACCGGTCCAGGCGGTGCCAGACAGAAGAGGACGGTGTGTTCATGTTGGAAAACGATTCAGAACCGACGCCAGCTCAGCGGGTCAGCAACACACGCAGGCTGCGCAGCACCACGCCCAGGTCGGTCCACAGCGAGGCATGGGCCGCGTAGTCGGCCGCACAGGCCAGCTTAGCCGGCAGGATGACGTCGATGTACTCGCGCTCCGGGTCGGCCGCGGCCGCCAGCTGGGCCGACTCATTGCGAAAGCGCAGCGAGGCCGGATCGGTGATGCCCGGCCGCACCGACAGCACCACATCCTTCAGCGCGGCCGGGTAATGCGCCACGTAGCGCGGCACCTCGGGCCGCGGGCCGACCAGGCTCATCGTGCCCTGCACCACGTCGAGCAGTTGGGGCAGTTCGTCCAGCCGGTGCGCGCGCAGAAAGGCGCCCACCCGGGTGATGCGCGCATCGGTGCCCACGGTCAGCTGGCCGTGCCGCTCGGCGTCCACCCGCATGGTGCGGAACTTGTGGATGCGAAACGGCCGGCCGCCCCGCCCCACCCGCTCCTGGCGGAAGAAGACCGGGCCCGGTGAGTCGAGCTTGATGGCCAGCGCCACCAGCAGGCCCGGCAGCGCCAGCAGCGCCAGCCCCAGGCCGGCGGCGATCAGGTCGAACAGGCGCTTGGCCATGGGATCCGGCGGGCTCCGGGGGCTCAGGCGCGCAGCGCCTTGCGCGCGGCCGCGGCCACCCGCCGCACATCCGCCTCGGTCATGCGGGTGTAGAGCGGCAGGCTGACGATGCGCTCGAAGGCCCGTTGGCTGTGCGGGAAGTCCTCGGCCTTCAGGCCGTAGTGTTCCTTCCAGTACGGGTGCTGGTGCAGCGGGATGTAGTGCACGCTGCAGCCAATGCCGTCGGCGTAAAGCGACTCGATGAAGGCCTCACGCGTGATGGGCGCGGCGTCGGTCAGTTCCACCACGTACAGGTGCCAGGCATGCAAGTCCCCCGCCAGCGGCTGGGGCGGCAGGCGCAACGGCAGGCCGGCCAGGGCTTCCGCGTAGGCCGCGGCCAGCTCGGCACGGCGGGCCTGGAAGGCCTGCAGGCGCTTCAACTGATGCAGGCCCAGCGCGGCGGCGATGTCGGTCAGGTTGTACTTGAAGCCCGGCGCGACGATCTCGTAGTACCAGCTGGGCACCTTGGCGGTGAAGCGGTCGAAGGCGTCGCGGTTGATGCCATGCAGGCGCATCACCTTGGCGCGCGCGGCCACCTCGGGGTGGCGCGTCACCAGCATGCCGCCCTCGCCCGTGGTCATGGTCTTGTTGGCGTAGAAGCTGAACACGGTGGCGTCGCTGTCCAGCGTGCCGATGCGCTGGCCGCGGTGGGTGGTGGGCAGCGCATGGGCCGCGTCCTCCACCACCTTCAGGCCATGGCGCCTCGCGATGGCGAGGATGGCCGTCATGTCGGCCGCCAGGCCGCCGTAATGCACCGGCACCACACACTTGGTGCGCGGGGTGATGGCGGCTTCCAGCGCCGCGGGGCTGATGCAGTAGGTGGCCGGGTCGATGTCCACCAGTTTCACGTCCGCGCCCAGGTAGCGCGCCACCTCGGCGCTGGCGGTGAAGGTGTGGGTGGTGGTGATGACCTCGTCGCCCGGGCCCACGCCCACCGCCTCCAGCGCCAGGTGCAGGCCAGCGGTGGCGGAATTGACGGCGATGGATTCCAACGACGGGTCGCCCAGGAATTCGGTGAACGCCGCCTCGAAGCGCTTGGCCTTGGGGCCGGTGGTGATCCAGCCCGAGCGCAGGGTGTCCACCACCTCGGCAATCTCGTCCTCGCCGATCTCCGGCAGGGCAAAGGGCAGGAACGGCAGATTCGGTGTGTTGTCAGCAGTCATGGCAATCAGGATTGTCCTCTGGCGCGCTGGCAGGCGGCCAGGAAGCGCGCCGCCAGCACGGGGTAGGTGTGTTCGGCCTGCACGAAGGCACGGCCGCGCTGGCCCATGGCGCGGCGCTCCTCGGCCGGCACGGCCAGCAGCTGGCGCAGGCCCTGCACCACCGCAGCGGGCGATTCGGGCGGCACGGTGACGCCGCAGCCGGCCTCGGCCACCGGGTCGTTGCCGGCCTCCACCGCGTGCAGCACCGGGCAGCCAGCCATCAGGTAGTCCATCAGCTTGTTGGGCGCGATGCCGAAACGGTAGATGGGCACGCGCTGCCAGCCGATGTAGGCGATGTCGATGGCGGCCAGGAAGGACGGGATCTGCGCCTTGGGGATGGGGCCGCACCAGTGCACCCGGTCCAGGCCCTCATCGGCCAGGCGGCGCACCAGGCGCTCGCGCTCGTGGCCGTCGCCCACCAGCACGATCTCCACCGCGTCTTCGCGCAGCTGCGCCGCGGCGTCCAGCAGCGTGTCCAGCGCATTGGGCAGGCCCATGGAGCCGGCATAGCCCAACACCGTGCGGCCGGCGGCGTGGGCCGCGTCGATCACCCGGGCCACCTCGGGCTTCAGCGGCGTGGGTGTACCGGCCCAATCGTCGGGCGAGATGCCATTGGGCACGATGCTGAGCTTCTTCAGGTCCAGCCCACGCGAGGCCATGTAGACGTGCACCTTGGGCAACATCGACACCACCACGTCCGCATCGCGGTAGGCCGTCTTCTCGGCCCAGCCGCACAGCAGCGCAAAGGGATGGTGGGGCGACATGCCGGACAGCTCGATGGGCGACAGCGGCCAGAGGTCGTGCACCTCGAACACCAGCACCGCGCCGGCCCGGCGGGCGATGCGCCGCGCCACCCAGATGTCCATCGGGTAGGTGCTGGAGGCGATCACCACGTCCGGCTTGGCCTCGGCGATCAGCGCCGGCGTGCGCTGCCAGACCTGCTTCAGGAAGGCCCCGATGTTCTTCACCCGACCCAGGCCATTGCCCTGGTAGGGCGGTGTGGGCAGCCAGTGGTAGGTGACGCCGTCCACCCCCTCGGTACCGGCCTGGGGCTGGCGGGCCCGCACATGCGAGAAGTCGGCCGCCACCATCGTCACGCGGTGGCCGGCGCGCACCCATTCGCGCGCCAGGTAGTAGGGCCGGTACTCCATGCCCAGCGCGGGCGTGCCGGCGTAGTGGTTCAGGTAGAGGATGTTCATGCGCGTCCGCCGTCACCAAGTTGTTCGAGCCGCTGCACATAGGTCTGCACGCTGGCGGGAAACAGCGCATGCAGCCCCACCCACTCCTGCAGCTGGGCCCCCACCGCATCGGCATGCGCCGCCAGCGGCGCCAGCCGGGTGCGGCTGGGCAGCTCGCCCTCGGCCAGGATCAGGCCGTTGTGGCCATCGTCCACCAGCTCGCGGTTGGCCGGCAGGTCCGACAGGATGGGAATGCAGCCGTGGCCCATGGCCTCCAACACCGAGACGGAGACCGAATCGCTGGCGGGCAGGCTCAGGTACCAACGAGCCTGGGCATACCAGCCGGCTTGCGTCGCCGCATCCAGCCGGCCGACGAAGCGCACCTTGCCCGCCAGGTCGGGCTGGGCGGCGCGGGCCTCCAGCGCCGGGCGCAGCGCGCCGTCGTGGGCCACCACCAACCGGGCTTGCGGCCAGTCGCGGGCAATGGCAGCAAAAGCATCCAGCACCCGCTCGGGCCGGTAGAGCGCCTCCAGCGCCCGGTTGGCGAAGAACAGCGCATCGTCCTTGCGCTCCGGCCAGGACGGCAAGGTCTCCAGGCCGAAGGGGAAAGTCATCACCTCGCGCGCGCCCAGCGCCTGCATGCGCTCGGCCATGTGGCGCGAATCGCTGGTGGTCAGCGCACAGGCCCGCAGCACGCGGCGGGTCAGCCAGCGCATCCCGGCGTTCTTCTGCGGCGTCAGCAGGATGTCCGAGCCCCAGGCCGAGCCGGCGATGCGCGCCTTCACGCCACCGAAGCGCACCGCCAGCCAGGCCAGCGTGCCGTGCGAGGTCAGGTAATGCGGCGCCAGCCAGTCCGGCTGCACGGCCTTGAGCCAGCGCACCACCGTGGGCAGGGCCCGCAGCAGGCCGACGTTGCCGCCTTCGAAGCGCGGCGTGGTGCCCAGGGCCAGCCGGCGCTCGGGCGGCACCAGGGCGTCGAAACCGGCGTCAAAACCCCGGCTGGACAAGGCCCACAACTCCACCCGGGGCGCCAAGGCGCGCGCCCACTTGAGCAGATGCGGGCTTTCGCCATCGCCGATCAGCACCAACCGCACGCTCAGTCCTCTTCCACCGGACCGGCCCAAGCCTCGTACAACGGCAGCAGTTCAGGGTAGCGCGCCAGCAGCTTGTGGTCGGCGCGGCGGCTGTCGCCCACCACGCGGGCCGGTCGACCTTCCAGGATCACGAAATCCGGGTACTCGCCGCGCACGAAGCTGCCCGCGCACACCAGCGTGCCCTTGCCCAGCTTGGTGTTGGCCTCGATCAGCGAATGGGGACCGATGAAGCTGTAGGGGCCGATCTCCACCGGCCCGGCGATCCAGCCCGGCCGCTCGGCAAAGCCGGAAGACGGCCAGCGCACAAAGCCCTCGCCCAGCAGCCGCGCCGCGCGGTGCGAGCTGTGGGTGACGAGGCTGCAGTGGCTGGTGATCTGCACGCCCTCGCCCAGCGTGATGCCGCCGCTGCACTCCAGGTAGTTGAACGGGCCGATGTAGACATGGTCGGCCAGCGTCAGCTTGTCTTCCTGCTCGATGCAGGCGGCCGGCGAAATGCGGGTGTGCGGCAGGTCCTGCCCCTGCGAACGCTCGCCGAAGACGATGCGGTAGAGCAGCGCGCGCACCCAGCGGCGGCGCCAGCGGTTGAAGGTGGATCTCAGCCAGTTCACGGTGTGTGATTCTCCCCCGCGTCGACCGGCCCGGCCGTGGCCGACACCGGCCAGGTGGCCAGGGCCCAGAAGTAATACCCGAAATAGCCGGCCATCGCCGCCGAGACGGCCCAGCCGGCCCCCCGCAGCCCGCCCCAGTGCAGGCCTGCCGCCAGGGCGGCCACGAAGGCCACCTGCCCCACCACCGCCAGCCGCAACGCCCAGGCCTGGGCCTGCCAGGCCATGGTCACCACCGCCAGCGGCGCGGCCACGAAGTGCAGGCCGATGTAGAGCGCCAGCGCCCGGGCCAGCTCGCCCGCGGCCCGCCAGGGCTCGCCGAACAAGGCGGCGAAGGCCCAGGGCGCCAGCGCCCACAGCCCAGCCACCAATGCCAGCGCCAACGCGGCCAGTGCGGCCATCACCCGGCGCAGGGCCTGGCGCGCCGCCGGCGTGGGCCGCACCCCGGCCGCGGCCAGCTTGGGATAAAGCGCTTGCGAGACCGCGCTGCCTACCAGGGTAGCCGGCGCCTTCAGGTAGCGCAGCGACAGGCCCCAGAAGCCCGCCGCCGCCGGCCCCAGGCTGGCCGCGATCAGGGCCACGCTGGCCGTGTCCTGCAGCGCGCCCAGGAAGGCGTGCGGCGTGTTGAGCAAGGGAAACTGCCGGTGCCGGCGCGCCACCGCGGCCAGCGCCTCCCAGCGCAGCCCGGCTCCGCCGAGCGGCAGCCGCAGCGCCAGCGTGGCCAGCAAGGTGGCCGCGATGGGCGCCACCACCAGGCCGGTCACGCCCCAGCCCAGCGCCCCGGCGGCCGCCTGGGCCAGCGCGGCGCCACCGTACTGCAGCACCCGGGACGCGGCCAGGGCGCTGAAGCGCTGCTCGCGCGTGGCCCACAGCGTGGCCAGCGAGACCAGCCCGGCACTGGCCACCGCCAGCGGCAGCCAGGCCACCCAGTGCGCGCGGCTCCAGGCCCACCAGCCGACCGCGCCCACCGCGCTGGCCACCGTCACCAGCACCGCGATGCGCAGCGCCAGCACCCGCAGGGCCTGGGCCTCGTCCTCGTCGGCCGCCAGCGGCAAGGCGAATTCGTAGCGCGCGCAGGCGACCACG
>JAYSCA010000157.1:0-6222 GCA_041915165.1 Ideonella sp. | reverse complement strand
GGCGCCAGGACAGGGCCTCGACCGCGTAGCTGAAGGGCTTGTTGTCCAGGTAGCCGCCGTCGCCAAAGGCCCGGCGCTGCCACCGGCCACTGGCCAGGTCGTCGGCCGACAGGCCCTTGAGGTAGCCGCGCCAGGCGCTGGGCTCCACCGCGCCGCCGCCCGGGCGCAGTCGGGCCAGGCGCAGCGCGTCCTCCACCGTCATCGGCTCGAAGGCGAAGGGGAAGGACGAGGTGCAGCGCGCGGCAAACGCCAGGAAGGGCGTCAGCTCGGCACGGAAGTCGCTGTACAGCGTCCGGCCTCCCGCCCCGCGGTACTGCAGCTGCAGCACCTGCTTGTGGCGCTTTTCGTAGACCACCTTGTCGGCCAGGCGCAGCGGCACCACGGCACCGCGGATGTCGGTGGTGGTGACGAACAGGTCCAGCTCGTCGGACAGGGCCGACTCGTCCTGGCCCACCGGCGGCACGGCCGGGGCCATGCCCTCCATCGCATCCAGCAGCTTGAGGTACATGCGGTCGCTGTTGAGCAGCGACTGCGGCGCCCCGTCCCGCCGGGCAAACTCGATGCCCTCGTAGGAGGCCTTGTCGTTGATCAGCCGGGCGATGTCGCCCTCTTCCACCCACAGCTGCTTGAGCGGGGCGAAGGCCTGGCCCTGGGCCAGCGCCTTGGCCAGGAAGAGGCCGTTGATGCCACCGGCCGAGGTGCCGGAGATGACATCCACCACGAAGCGCACCCGCCGGTCGCTGTCGGCGGGCTCGCCCTCGGCGAACGGGTCCGGGCCCAGGCCGTCCAGGTGCTGCAGATAGGCGGTGCGCAGGGCCGGGTCGCGCAGCAGCCAGGACAGTCGCCGATAGACCGCCCGGGTGCTGCCCTCGGGCGCCGGCACGTCGCCGCGCTTGGGGGTGGCGCAGGCCAGCTCGTAGAGCTCGTTGGCCACCCCGTTGATGTAGATGGCCAGCGCCACGCCGCCGTACATGACGACGCCGAAACGCACCTCGCTGGCGTAATCCGGCCTAAGGCTGGAACGCGAAGGGCCCATGGTTTGCTCCCCCTGTGCTGCGCCGCCGGCCCCTGCGGTCCGGCTTGGCGGGGAGCATCATGCCAGGGCGACCGGCCCGGGTCTCGCACACCGGGCCGGGTCCATCACCCCCCGGAAGGAGCCCCGGCCGGCCGGGACGGACCGGACTGCAGCACGTACACCGAGGGTGCCACCCCCACCAGCGACGGTGGCCGCTCCGGCAAGGTCTCGGCCGCCCCCAGCACCAGCGCACCGCCCGAGCCCAGGCAGCCCAACAGGCGCGGCACCAGGCTGCGTCGGACATCGGCCGCCAAGTGGCACAGCACGTTGCAGAGAAAGATCGCGTCAAACCGACCCAGCGCCGGCCAGGAGCCGATCAGGTTCAGGGGCTCGAAACGGACCCGGCGTACCAGGGACGGCACGATCCGGAACCGTCCGGCCTGCTCGGCATGCCCGATGCGGGCATAGCGCTGGAACCAAGCCGGCGGCAGCTCGCTGCAGGCGGGCAGGTCGTAGGTCGCCTCCCGGGCCCGCTGCAGCACCCGCTGCGACAGGTCGCTGCCCAGCACCTCCCAGCCGGTCGGGCCCAGGGCGTCGTCCAGCACCATCGCGATGCTGTAGGCCTCCTGCCCGGTCGAGCAGCCGGCGCTCCACACCCGGGCCGGCGTGGCCGTGTCCGCCCGCGCGCGCAGCCGCTCGCGCAACCACAGCAGAGGGCCGGGGTCACGGAAGAAACGGGTCTCGTGGGAGAGCAGCAGGTCGAGCGCCAGATCGTGCTCTGCCGCGTCCGCCGCCAACCCGCGCAGGTAGGGGCCGAAGCCCGGCAGCCCCAGCTCGGCGACCCGCCGCGCCAGCCGCCCGGCCACGAAGGGCTTGCGCTCGGGGGGCAAAGCCACCCCGGCGGCCGCGCGCAGCCAGTCCCGGCAGAGCTGGAACTCCGCCTCGTCGAGCACCAGTTCGGGCATCCGGCCCCGGGTCATCGCCGGGGGCCGGACAGGCCGGGGAACAAGCGCAGCGGGGGCAGCATCCCCTCATGCTAGAAAGCGCCCCGGCCCGCCGCCATCAGATAAAAGCTGTCCAGATGATCAACGCTTCCTGAAACACCCCTCGGTGGAGGCTGACAGGCCAGCACAGGGCGACTCAGGGCTGCGGCGGCAGCACGTCGGCCAGCGCGGCCAGCAACTCCTGGGAATCGAAGGGCTTGCGCAGGAAGCAGCGCACGCCCAGGGCCTGCGCCGACTCGGCATCGATGTGCTCGCTGTAGCCGGTGCACAGCACCACGGGCAGCCCGGGCAGCACGGCCAGCACCGCCCGGCTCAGCTCAGCACCGCTCATGCCCGGCATGGTCTGGTCGGTGATCAAGGCCACCGGACGGGGGGCCTGAGCACCCTCGCGGCCCAGTGCCTGCAGGGCTTCCAGCGCTTTGCGCGGGTCCGCAAAAGCGGTGACCTCGAAGCCCCGCTCGCGCAGCAGCTCGGTCAGGAACACCAGCACTGCCGCGTCGTCGTCAACCACCCAGACCGACTCCCCGCCCTGGAGCTGCACCGGCCGCAGCGGCACGGGCTCGGGCACCGGCGCCGTGCTGGCCGGCGGCAGCATCACCTGCATGACGGTGCCGCCCTCGGGCGGCGTCAGCACCCGCATGTGCCCCCCGGCGCGGTGCACCAGGCCGATCACCGAGGCCAACCCCAGCCCGGTGCCCTTGCCCACTTCCTTGGTGGTGAAGAAAGGGTCGAAGATCTTGGGCAGCACGTCCGGTGAAATGCCCAGCCCATCATCGCGCACCTCCAGCACCACGCAGGGCCCTTGTAGATGCTGGTGGCAGTTGGTGCAGACGGTGTCACCCAGGTCTTGCACCGAGAAGCTCAGCTCGATGTGGCCATGCTGGCCGATCGCGTCGCGCGCATTGACCACCAGGTTCATCACGATCTGATGCATGTCGACCGCGGACATGCTGACCGGCGGCACACCGGCATCACAGCGCGGACTGAAGTGGATGCTGCTGGGCAGCGAGGAGCGCAGCAGTTCACAGATCTCGGCCACCACCGGGCTCAGGTCGCGGGCCTGAACCGGCCCGGCCTCCTCGGTGCGCACATAGGCCAGCATCTTGGCCACCAGGTCACGGCCCCGCTCGCTGGTGCGCACGATCTCGCGCAGGTACTGGGCCAGTTTGCCATCGGTGTCCGCCAGCTGCCGCTCCAACCCCAGACTGGCCAGCCCCATGATGCCCGCCAGCATGTTGTTGAAGTCGTGCGCGATGCCGCCGGTCAGGTGCCCCAGGGCCTCCAGTTTCTGCGACTGCATCTGCTGCTGCTGCAGCACCTCGCGCTCGGCTTCCATGCGGCGCTGGATGCTCAGATCCTCGACGATGGACCAGAGGTAGGGCTGGCCGGCCAGCTCGATGCGCACCCCGTTGAAGCGCAGCGGCACCCGGCTGCCATCGGCCCGGATGTATTCCTTGTCGTACGGGCCATAGCGACCGGTGTGGGCCACGGCCTGCAGTTGCTCGGCCTCGGCCCGGGCGTATTCAGCCGGGGTCAGATCCCAGTAGGACAGCGCCTTGAGGGCCTGACTCTCATAGCCCGTCAGGCGGCGGAAGGCCTCGTTGAACTCGACCAGCCGACCATCCATCGTGGACAGGGCAATGCCCAGCGGCGAGAGCTCGAACAGGTTGCGCAGCTTGTCCTCGTTCTCGCGCAGGGCCTGCTCGGCCCGGCGCCGCTCGGTCAGATCCTGCAAGGTGCCGATCATGCGCACCGCGGCGCCGTCCTCGTCCCGCACCAGCTGGCCACGCAGCAGCACCGGCACCCAGTGGCCATCCTGGTGACGCATGCGCAGCTCGACCTCGAAGCGGTCGCCGTCCCGACCCGAGAGCACATCGGCCACCGCGGCATGGGCGCGCAAGGCATCTTCGGGATGCAGCCGCTGGCGCACCTGCTCCACCGTGCTGGGCAGCACCGTCTCAGGGCTGCCCAAGATTTCCTTCCAGCGGCTGGACAGGTAGAGCGAGCGTTCGGCGAAGCCGTAGTCCCACAGGCCGTCGTTGGCGCCGCGCAGCGCCAGCGCCAGCCGCTCCTCGCTGTCGCGCAGCGCGCGTTCGGCCGCCTTGCGCGGGGTCAGATCGCGGGCAAAGACAAACAGCTGGCCATCGCCGGCGCCCCAGTGGGCGGCGCTGATCTCGACCGGCCAGGGCTGGCCCTGCTTGCTGCGGTGCCAGGACTCGAACTGCAGATGTCCCTGCTGGACGATCGCGTGGATGCGGTCCGCCACTTCCGCCGTGGCCAGCTCGGCCTGCAAATCGGCGATCCGCAGCCGCAGCAGTTCCTCGCGCGCATACCCCGACCGCTGCACGTAGGCGTCGTTGACCTCCAGAAAGCGCCCTTCGAGATCGCAGATGAAGACCCCGTCCATCGCGGTGTCCATCAGCGCGCGGTAGCGCTGCTCACGCTCGACCAGGGCCTGCTGGGCCTTGCGCTGCTCGCTGGTGTCGCGCATGAAGCCGATGAAGACGCGGCCCTCGGGCAGCAGCGCCTCGCTCACGGTCAGGTGCAACTGCAGTGCGTGGCCGTCGCGGTGCTGGCCTTCCACTTCCCGCCCGGTCCCGATGATGCGGGCCTGCCCGCTTTGCACGAACTGCCGCAGGTGCTCGTCATGCGGTCCTGTCGCGGACGGCGGCATCAGCAGCCGCACGTTCTGCCCCACCAGCTCGGACCAGCCATAGCCGAACATGCGCTCGGTGGCCTGGTTCACCAGCTGGATCTGGCCCTGCAGATCGATCACCACCACCGCGTCCGGCGCCGAGCCCAGCAGCGCGCGCATGCGCTCCTCGCCGGTCGCCAGGGCATGGGCCTGTCGCTCGCGCTCGGTGATGTCGTCTCCGGTCATCACAAAGCCCTTGAGGTGATCCTGCGCGTCACGGATGGGGGTCAGGCGCCGGTCATCCAGATACTCCCCCCCGTCCCGGCGGGGCATGCGCACATGGCCCTGCCAGGGCCGTCCTTCGGCCAGCGCCGCCGTCAAGGCCACCCAGGCCGGGCCATCACCCTCCCGCTGCAGCCGGGTCAGAGCTTGCTCCTTGAGGTCTTCCAGCGTGAAGCCGGTCGAACGCACAAACGCGGGGTTGATCCAGCGGATCAAGCCTTGCGCGTCGCAGATGAGCGTGGGGCTGGCGCTGGCTTCCAGGGCATCGGCCAGACCACCCGCGCGCTCCAGCGGCTGCCACAGCGCCAGCAGGTACGCAGTGCGAACCAGATAGACATAGGAAGCGATCTTGGCCACATGCCCCAGGCCGTTGAGCAGATCGGACGGGCTGCCATAGGTGGCGAAACAGAGTTCGGCAGCGGCAGTGAAGGCCGCGGCCACGGCCAGGGTCGTGGCCGGCAGACCGAGCTGTCGGGTCAGCCCGCGCAGGCGCAGCACCACGCTCAGGTTGACCAGGGCCAGCCCCAGCTCGATGCCCGCCTTCAGGCCCGTCAGCCCAAGCCCCGGGACGAAGGTGCGCGGCAGCCAATCAGGGTGCCACAGGATGACGCCACTGGCCAGCGCGGCGAAGCCCAGCATGCCGCCCAGCCAGGCCAGGCGCTGACCGTCGTGGGTGAGCCGGCCAGTCGGCGCCCAGGCGGCCACCAGCAAGCCCATGCTCAGGCACAGGCGGCCCGCCAGCCAGAAGGCGATGGCCTTCTCGGGACTGGACGGGGTGACCATGTCGGGCATGCCCGCATAGGACAGCAGGTGCAGCAGGTCCAGACCCGCGGTGGCCGCCACCGCGCTGGCCAGGGCCACGGTGGAGGTCCGACGCGCACTGGACGGGGTGAGCCAGAGCAGGCCGAAGCACAGCAGCCCCATCGACAGGGCCAGCACCTCGAACACCGTGTGCACGCCCAGGTAGCCCAGCTGCGGGAAATGGACGCTTTCGCCCATCGGCGTGAGCTCCAGCGCCCACACGGCCAGCATCGGCAGCAGCACGGTCAGCGCGCGTCGCCATTCCAGCGGAGCCCCGTCACGCTGGAGGGACTGGAACTCCGGATTCAACAAAGACAGATCGGCCATGCGCGGGGGCGTGCAGCAAGCAAACGGCGGACGCTCAGCCCGCCTGGAACATATCGGTGTAGAGCTGAACCCCCAGGTCCTCGGTGGAGGACGGGTGCTCGGTGCCCCACTGCGGGTCGCGCTCGATCAGCTCAAGGAACAGCTGGACCAGCGCCGGA
>JAYSCA010000156.1:0-6270 GCA_041915165.1 Ideonella sp. | reverse complement strand
CGTTGCGCAGCACGCGCTCCATGTAGCTGATCCAGATCGGCATCGAGGCGCCACCGCCGCTTTCCCGGCTGCCCAGGCTGCGCGGGTCGTCGTAGCCCATCCAGACCACGGCCACAACCGAGGGCTGGAAGCCCGCGAACCAGGCGTCCACCGCGTCGTTGGTGGTGCCGGTCTTGCCATAGATGTCGGGCCGGTGCAGCGTGGCCTGGGCGCGCGCCGCCGTGCCGCTGCGCGTCACCTCGTTGAGCAGGCTGTCGATCAGGAACACGTTGCGGGCCGGGGCCACGCGGCGGTCCTCGCCCAGGGCGGCCGGCGCCGGGGCCTGGTAGACCACCTTGCCCTGCGAATCGACGATGCGCTCGATCACCACCGGGTCCACCCGGTAGCCGCCATTGGCCAGCGCCGCGTAGGCGGTGGCCAGTTGCAGCGGGGTGGTGCTGCCGGCGCCCAGCGCCAGCGTCAGGTTGCCCGGCTGGCGACCGGGGTCAAAGCCAAAGCGCGCGGCCCACTGGCGGGCGGTATCCACGCCGATGTGGTTCACCAGCCGGATGCTGACCAGGTTCTTGGACTTGGCCAACGCGCGCCGCAGCGACATCGGGCCGTCGAACTGGCCGTCCGAGTTCTGCGGGTTCCAGCCATCGGCACCCACCGGCCAGGGCGCGTCGTTGACCACCGTGGCCGGCTGGATCCCATGCTCCAGCGCCGCCGAGTAGAGGAAGGGCTTGAAGCTGGAGCCCGGCTGGCGCCAGGCCTGGGTGGCATGGTTGAACTGCTGGCGGGTGAAGTCGAAGCCGCCCACCAAGGCCCGGATGCGGCCGGTGCCCGGGTCCAGCGAGACGAAGGCGCCCTGGGCCTGCGGCCACTGGGCAATGGACCAGCCGCCCTTGTCCTGCTTGATGACCCGGATGACCGAGCCCCGGCGCACGGCCAGGTTGTCCGGCGCCTTGGGAACCAGACCCGAGCGGGCCCAGCGCAGGCCCTCACCTTCCAGCGTGACCTTCTCACCGGTGGCCAGCACCGCCTGCACCTGCCGGGGGCTGGCATGCAGCACCAGCGCCACCCGCAGGTCCTCGTCGTCGCGCAGGTCCTTCAGGATCTGGGCCGCCTGGTCCTCGTCGTCGGCCGGGTCATCGCCCAGGTCCTGCTGGTCCTCCGGGCCGCGCCAGGCCTGGCGGCGTTCGTGGTCCAGCACCCCACGGCGCAGCGCGGCCCAGGCCGCTTGCTGATCGGCCGCGATCAGCGAGGTGGTGACCTTGAAGCCCTCGCTGTAGGCCCGCTCACCAAAGCGCTCATAGACGGCTTGGCGGGCCATCTCGGCCACGTGTTCGGCATGCACCTCGACCTGGCTCTCGGAGCGGATCACCAGCTTCTGCGCCTTGGCCTCGTCGTACTGGGCCTGGGTGATCGTGCCGGTGGCCAGCATGCGGCCCAGCACCACGTGCTGGCGGGTCACCGCCCGGTCAAAGTTGGTGATCGGGTTGGCATAGCCCGGGTTCTGCGGCAGGCCGGCCAGCATCGCGTCCTCGGCGATGGTGAGCTGGTCCAGCGGCTTGCCGAAGTACACCTGGGCCGCCGCGCCAAAGCCGTAGGCGCGGTGCCCCAGGTAGATCTGGTTCATGTAGAGCTCAAGGATCTGGTCCTTGTCGAGCTGACGCTCGATCTTCAGCGCCAGCATGGCCTCGCGAATCTTGCGGTCCAGCGTGCGCTTGGACGTCAGGAAGAAGTTGCGCGCCACCTGCTGGGTGATGGTCGAGGCCCCCTGGCGCATGCCGCCGGGCGTGATGTTGGCCACGAAGGCCCGGGCGATGCCGATCGGGTCGATCCCGCCGTGCTCACGAAAGCGCGCGTCCTCCACCGACACCACCGCGTCCTGCATCATCTTCGGGATCTTGTCGATCGGCAGGAAGACCCGCCGCTCGGAGCCGAACTGGGCGATCTCCACCCCGTCGCGGGTGAAGACCTGCAGCGGCTGGCGCGGCTGGTAGTCGGTCACCTTGCCCAGGTCGGGCAGGAAGGGGTAGAGCAGCATCGCCCACAGCAGCATCAACGCGATGGGCAGCATCACCACGCCCCCCAGGGCGGAGGCGGCGAAGAACCAGGGGCGGCGGTGCATCAGGTCCAGCAAAGCGGCGACGTCAGGCTTGCGCATCGGGTCAATATCCGTTCGGAACAGCCCGGCGATTATCGACACTTGCCGATACGGGCTCCGTCACGCACTGGGCATAGACTTGCCGGAAAGCGTGCTGTTCTGCTGTCTGCCCATGAAGAAAACCCTCATCCTGCTCTCCCTGGCCTCCTTGCTGTCGGCCGGAGCCAGCCCCGCTTCGGCCGGTCCGGTGATCGACCGCATCCGCCAGAGCGGCAAGATCGTGCTGGGTCACCGGGATTCCTCGGTGCCCCTGTCCTACATCGACAGCCACAGCGGCAAACCCGTGGGCTATGCGCTGGACCTGTGCCTGAAGGTGGCCGACGCCGTCAAGCGCCAGCTCGGCCTGCCCAAGCTGGAGGTGGACTACCAACTGGTCAGCTCGGCCAACCGGCTGCAGATGGTGGCCGACGGCAAGGTCGACCTGGAATGCGGCTCGACCACCAACAACGCCGAGCGCCGCAAGCAGGTGGCCTTCACGATCCCGCACTACATCACCGGGGCCCGCATCCTGGTGCGCGCGGACAGCAAGCTCGACAAGGTCAACGACTTCGAGCACAAGAAGCTGGCCATCACCAAAGGCACCACCGTGCTCAAGGCGGTCAGCCAGGCCAACCAGGAGCGGCTGCTCTACATCGACATCGTCGAGACCCCCAGTCATGCCGCGGCAATGGACCAGCTGGACAAGGGGCTGGTGGACGGCTTCGCGATGGACGACGTGCTGCTCTACGGCCTGCGCTCGGAGCGGCCCGACCCGTCCAAGTACAAGGTGGTCGGCAGCTTCCTGACCATCGAGCCGCTGGCCATCATGCTCAGCAAGGGCGACCCGGAGTTCAAGCAGATCGTCGACAACGAGATGAAGCGCCTGATCACCAGCCACGAGGCCTACGCCATCTACGACCGCTGGTTCATGCGTCCCATTCCGCCGCGCAATGTGTCGCTGAACATGCCGATGAACTACCTGTTGCGGGACTTCTGGAAGTACCCCTCGGACATCGTTCCCAACTGACCCCCTGACGCCCGCCCCCGCCAGAAGGGACGCCGTTCATCCCCCGGAGGAGACCATGCCGGCCTGGCTCATCGCGCTGGACCGCCAGCTGCCCATCCGCTACCTGACCCTGCTGGGCTGCGCCGCCGCGGCACTGCTGGCCTCGTTCACCTGGATCGCCTTTGGCTCCGGGGGCTGGCTGGCCCTGCTGGGCTGGATCGGCGTCATCACCGGCGTGCACGACCTGCGCCAGCCCCGCCACGCGGTGCTGCGCAACTACCCGGTGATCGGTCATCTGCGCTTCCTGCTGGAGTTCATCCGGCCGGAGATCCGCCAGTATTTCATCGAAAGCGACAACGAGGCCGCCCCCTTCTCGCGCCAGCAGCGCTCGCTGGTCTACCAGCGCGCCAAGGGCGAGCCTGACAAGCGGCCGCTGGGCACCCAGCTGGATGTGCACCGCCAGGGCTACGAGTGGCTCAACCATTCGCTGCAGCCCACCGTGCTGGCCTCGCACGACTTCCGCATCACGATCGGCGAGGGCCGGGCCCAGCCCTACAGCGCCAGCGTGTTCAACATCTCGGCCATGAGCTTCGGCGCGCTGTCGGCCAACGCCATCCTGGCGCTGAACGCCGGCGCCAAGCGCGGCGGCTTCATGCACGACACCGGCGAGGGCTCGGTCAGCCGCTACCACCGCGAACACGGCGGCGACCTGGTCTGGGAAATCGCCTCGGGCTATTTCGGCTGCCGTGACGAGGCCGGCCGCTTCAGCCCCGAGACCTTCGCAGCGCTGGCCGCCGATCCGCAGATCAAGCTGATCGAGGTGAAGCTCTCCCAAGGCGCCAAGCCGGGTCACGGTGGCGTGCTGCCCGGCCCCAAGGTGACCGCCGAAATCGCCACCACGCGCGGCGTGCCGGTGGGGGTGGACTGCGTCTCACCAGCCGCGCACAGCGCCTTCTCGACCCCGGAGGAACTGCTGCGGTTCGTGGCGCAGCTGCGCGAGCTCTCCGGCGGCAAGCCGGCCGGCTTCAAGCTGTGCATCGGCCACCCCTGGGAGTGGTTCGCGATCTGCAAGGCCATGCTGGCCACCGGCATCACGCCGGACTTCATCGTCGTCGACGGGGGTGAAGGCGGCACCGGCGCGGCGCCGCTGGAGTTCACCGACCATGTCGGCGCGCCGCTGCAGGAAGGCCTGCTGCTGGTGCACAACACGCTGGTGGGCCTGAACCTGCGCGACCGCATCAAGATCGGCGCGGCCGGCCGCATCGTCAGCGCCTTCGACATCGCCCGCGCGATGGCGCTGGGCGCGGACTGGTGCAACTCGGCGCGCGGCTTCATGTTCGCGCTGGGCTGCATCCAGGCCCAGGCCTGCCACACCGGCCAGTGCCCTACCGGCGTCACCACCCAGGACCCGGTGCGCCAGCAGGCCCTGGTGGTGCCGGACAAGGCCGAGCGGGTGTTCAACTTCCACCGCAACACATTGCATGCGCTGCAGGAGTTGGTGCAGGCGGCCGGCCTGACCCACCCGGCCGAAATCACCGCGCGGCACATCGTGCGCCGCACACCGGGCGACCGGGTGACCCTGCTGGCGAACTGCCTGCCCGCGGTCGCGCCAGGCGCCCTGCTGGCGGCCGAGCGGGGCGATGGCGACTGGCCCCACCCGGTCTACGCCCAGTACTGGCCCATGGCACGGGCGGATAATTTCTCGCCAGAAGGCTGAGCGTCTGCCAAGGGGTGGGCGGCCTTCGACACCCCATGGACTCCTCTGCTCACGCCGGATTCAACCTGCGCCTGTGGCAACGCTTTGCCACCATCGCCGCCCCCTACTGGCGTTCGGAGGAGCGCTGGCGGGCCCGCGGGCTGCTGGCCGCGCTGGCCCTGCTGCTGCTGGGCCAGACCCTCTTCAACGTGATGTTCAACCAGGAGACCGGGGAATTCACCTCGGCCCTGGCCGCGCATGACGCGCCGCGCTTCTGGACCTCGATCGGCCGCTTCGCGCTGCTGCTGTGCCTGGCGGTGCCGATCTGGGGGCTGTACTACTTCGTGCGCGACACCCTGGGCTGGCGTTGGCGGCGCTGGCTGACCGAGCAGTTCCTGCAGCGCTACCTGGGCCGGCTGGCCTTTTTCCGCCTGAACGCGGTGACCGCGCTGGACAACCCGGACCAGCGGATCTCCGAGGACATCAACAGCTTCACCCAGCAGTCGCTCTACTTCCTGATGGTGGGGCTGGGCTCGTTGATCGACCTGGTGGCCTTCGCCGGCGTGCTGTGGACGATCTCACGCCCGCTGGTGCTGTTCCTGATCGGCTACGCGCTGCTGGTCACCGCCATCACCACCACCGTGTTCGGCCGCCAGTTGATCGGGCTGAACGTGCGCCAGCTGCGGCGCGAGGCGGATTTCCGCTTCGGCCTGGTGCGGCTGCGCGAACAGGCCGAGCCGATCGCCTTCCACCATGGCGAGGCCCATGAGATGGGCCGGCTGCGCCAGGTGTTCGACGCCGTGGTGCAGAACACGCGCCAGATCCTGCGCTGGCAGCTGGGGCTCAACCTGTTCCAGTACGGCCACAGCTTCCTGACGCTGGCCCTGCCCAGCATCATCATCGCCGACCAGGTGCTCTCCGGCGAGATGGAGGTGGGCCGGGCGGTGCAGGCCGCGGGCGCGTTCTCCGCAGTGCTGAGTGCGATGGCCGTGATCGTCGAGCACTTCGAGAGCCTGAGCCGTTTTTCAGCCGGGGTGAACCGGCTGCACGAATTTGCCGCCACGCTGGACAGCCAGCAGCAGCACAAGGACGGCGAGGACATCGACTGCGAACCGGCCCCGGCCCTGGCGCTGCAGCAGCTGACCGTGCGCACGCCGGGTGGCGAGCACCTGATCGTGCAGAGCCTGTCGCTGCAGGTGGCGGCGGGCGACGGGCTGATGATCGTGGGCCCCAGCGGGGTGGGCAAGAGCTCGCTGCTGCGCGCCATCGCCGGGCTGTGGCGCCAGGGTTCCGGCCGGGTGCTGCGCCCGGGGGGCGATGAGCTGCGCTTTCTGCCCCAGCACCCC
Source organism: Ideonella sp. (assembly GCA_041915165.1). GTDB lineage: Bacteria > Pseudomonadota > Gammaproteobacteria > Burkholderiales > Burkholderiaceae_C > Ideonella. Next base: position 94 of record JAYSCA010000156.1, on the reverse strand, counting down.
TACCTGCCGCTGGGCGACCTGCGCAGCCAGCTGCTCTACCCCGAGCTGGAGCGCGACATCTCCGAAGCCGAGCTGCTGGAAATGCTGCGCCGGG
>JAYSCA010000155.1:0-6271 GCA_041915165.1 Ideonella sp. | reverse complement strand
CCAGAAGCTGACCGACCGCACCATCGCCGACATCGACAAGACGGTGCAGTCGAAGGAAGCCGACATCCTGGCCGTCTGATCGGGATGAGCGCAGCCTCCAAGGTGTCTGCTTCGCCCGAGGCGGGCAATGTGCCGCGTCACGTGGCCATCGTGATGGATGGCAACGGGCGCTGGGCACGCAAGCGCTTCATGCCCCGGATCTTCGGCCACAAGTACGGCATGGAGACGGTGGTCCGGGTGATCGACCACTGCCAGAAGCGCGGGGTCGAGTACCTCACCGTCTACGCCTTCTCGTCGGAGAACTGGAAGCGGCCCGAGGACGAGGTCTCCGGGTTGATGAACCTGGTGCTGGTCGGCATCTCCAAGTACCTGGCCAAGCTGGCCTCGCGCGGGGTGCGCATCCATGTGGCGGGCGACCGCAGCAAGGTGTCCGAGCGCGTGCGCCAGGCCTGGCACGAGGCGGAGGAACAGACCCGCCACAACACCGGCCTGCACGTGACGGTGGCCTTCAACTATGGCGGCCGCTGGGACATCGTCCAGGCCTGCCAGCGCGCGCTGGCCGAGGGCGTGGCACCCGAGGCCCTGTCCGAAGAGAGCCTGTCGCGCTACATGGCGCTGTCCTACGCGCCCGATCCGGACCTGTTCATTCGCACCGGCGGGGAAGTCCGCATCAGCAACTTCCTGCTGTGGCAGCTGGCCTACGCCGAGCTGTACTTCACCGACTGCCTCTGGCCGGATTTCGACGAGCAGGAGCTCGACCAGGCCTTTGCCGACTTCGCGCGCCGGGACCGCCGCTTCGGCGGTGTGAAGACGGGTGCGGCGTCGGGGCCTTCTGCCTGAACGGCCTGACATGCTGATCCAACGAGTCATCACGGCGCTGGTCCTGCTGGCGCTGCTGCTGCCTGCCCTGGTGGCGGACAGCCCTTGGCCCTTTGCGCTGCTGACCCTGGCCCTGCTGGGCGCCGGCGGCTGGGAATGGGCCCGTCTGAACGGCTGGCATGGCGTCAAGGCCTGGGCCACCGGCGGGGTGGTGATCGCCCTGTGCGCGGGCGGGGCCTGGGTCGGCTGGGCCCGGCAGGCGCCGGCGGGCGTCTGGTGGGCCGCCACGGTCTGCTGGGTGCTGGGCGGCAGCCTGGGGCTGCGCAGCGGGCCGCAGGCCTGGCCGCATCTGCCGCGCTCGGCCCGCTGGCTCATCGGTGTGGTGGTGCTGGCGGCGGCCTGGCTGGCCTTCAGTGCCGCCCGGGCCCAGGGGCTGAATTTCCTCTTGTCCGCCCTGTGCCTGGTCTGGATGTCGGACATTGCGGCCTATTTCGGGGGCAAGACCTGGGGGCGCCACAAGCTGGCCGTCACCATCAGCCCGGGCAAGACCTGGGAAGGCGCCGTCACCGGCGCGGTGGGCGTGGGCCTGCTGGCTGTGGCCTGGGTCGCCGTCGAGCGCTGGCAGGGTTGGGCGGGCAGCAGCCTGTTCGACCGCCTGTGGCAATCCCTGGGTGGCGTCGGGGCCGTGCTGGCGCTGGCTGCGCTGGTCGCCCTCGGGATCATGGGGGATTTGCTGGAGTCGCTCGCCAAGCGGGCCGCCGGCATGAAGGATTCGAGTGGCCTGTTGCCAGGCCACGGTGGGGTGCTGGACCGTGTGGATGCCCTGTTGCCCGTGCTGCCGGCCGTGATGGCTTTGGCCAGCCTGTGAGGATGATGAACATGACGACACGGCAGCGGCTGTGCATCCTGGGGTCGACCGGTTCGATCGGCACCAACACCCTGGACGTGGTGGCGCGCCACCCGGAACGCTACGAGGTTGTCGCGCTGACGGCGCACACGCGCGTGGAACAACTGCTGGCGCAGTGCCGGCAGTGGAAGCCGCGCTGGGCGGCCATGAGCGATGGGGCGTCGGCCCAGCGCCTGCAACAGCAGATCCGGGCCGAAGGCCTGCGCACCGAGGTGTTGGCAGACCCGCAGGCGCTGGTGGACCTGGCGGCGCACCCGGAGGTGGACAGCGTGATGGCCGCCATCGTCGGCGCCGCCGGTCTGCCGTCCTGCATGGCTGCTGCGCGCTCGGGCAAGCGGTTGCTGTTGGCCAACAAGGAGGCGCTGGTGGTGGGCGGGGCCCAGTTCATCGCCGCAGTGCGCGAGGGCGGGGCCCAGCTGCTGCCGATCGACAGCGAACATTCGGCCATCTTCCAGTGCCTGCCCGAGGATCGCGGCAGCTGGGGGCAACGCATCGACCACATCGTGCTGACCGCGTCGGGCGGTCCGTTCCGCCAGCGTGATCCGGCCAGCCTGCGGGATGTGACCCCGGACCAGGCCTGCGCCCATCCCAACTGGGTGATGGGCCGCAAGATCTCGGTGGATTCGGCCACGATGATGAACAAGGCGCTGGAGGTGATCGAGGCCAAGTGGCTGTTCGACCTGCAGCCCGAACAGGTGCAGGTGGTGATCCATCCGCAGAGCATCATCCATTCGATGGTGGTCTGCCGCGACCAGTCGGTGCTCGCCCAGCTGGGCACCCCGGACATGCGGGTGCCGATCGCCTACGGCCTGTCCTTCCCGGAGCGGATCGAATCCGGGGCCTCGGCCTTGGATTTCCTGGCGTTGAAGTCGCTCACCTTCGAGGCGCCGGAGCGCTCACGTTTTCCGGGCCTGTTCCTGGCCTGGGAAGCCCTGGCCGGCCCCCATGGCAGCACGGCCGTGCTCAACGCCGCCAATGAAGAGGCGGTCGCCGCCTTCCTGGCCCAGCGGATTCGCTTCACCGACATCCACGGGGTCGTGGCACGCACCTTGGAACTGGAAGTGCCTCGGCTGAGTCTGTCTTTGGACGCGTCGGTGGAGGCCCTGATCGAACTGGACGGGCAAGCCCGCCGCGCAGCCCAAAACGTCATCGCGCAACTGCACTGATCCATGCTCATCACCCCGCTGGCCTTCCTGCTGACGCTGGGCGTGCTCATCGTCGTGCACGAGTACGGCCACTACCGGGTGGCCCGTTGGGCCGGCGTGAAGGTGCTGCGTTTCTCGATCGGTTTTGGCCGGGTGCTCTGGCGGCGCTCCTCGGCGGACGGGGTCGAGTTCACGCTGTCGCTGTTGCCGCTCGGCGGCTATGTCCGCATGCTGGACAGCCGCGAGGGGCCAGTGGCCGACGCCGAGGCTGCGCTGGCGTTTGATCGCCAGCCCCTGCGCCGTCGGGTCGCGATCGTGGCGGCCGGTCCGCTGGCCAATCTCGCGCTGGCTGTGCTGCTGTATGCGGGCGCGTCCTGGTGGGGCACCTGGGAGGCCGTGCCGGTGCTGGCCTCGCCCCCGGTGGGTAGCCTGGCGGCAGACGCCGGTCTGCAGGCGGGGGAGCGAGTCCAGGCCGTCAACGTGGGCGAGGGCGGCTGGCAGCCTGTGCGGTCGCTGACCGATGTGCGCCGCGCCGTCACCCAAGGGGTGTTGGATGGTCAACCGGTGGGGCTGGAACTCAGTGACCGGGAGGGGGGGCACCGCCGCACGGCCCAGCTGCCCCTGCAAAGTTTGGCCGGCGCCGAGATGGACGCCCAGCTGATCCGCCGGATTGGCGTGGGCAGCGCCTACAGTGAGCCGGTATTGGGCGAGGTGCAGCTGGATGGGCCGGCGGCCCGGGCCGGTCTGCAGGCGGGGGACCGGGTGCTGGCCGTCGATGGGCGGGCCGTGGCGGACGCCCAGTCCCTGCGCGAACAAATCCGTCTGGCCGGTGCGCGGTCGGGCGCTGTGATGCAGTGGCAGATCGAGCGCAGCGGTCAACGACGCACGCTGGCCGTGCAGCCGCGGCAGGTCGAGGAGAAGGGGACCGGGTCCATCGGCCGCATCGACGCCTACGTGGGGCAGGCGCCGGCCACGGTGCTGGTGCGCCTGGGGCTGGTGGAAGGCCTGCAGCAGGGGCTGCAGCAGACCTGGGACACGGCCTGGACCAGCCTTCGGATGCTGGGGCGGATGGTGGTGGGGCAGGCCTCGCTGCGCCAGCTCAGCGGCCCCCTGACGATTGCCGATTACGCGGGCCAGTCCATCCAGTTGGGGCTGGCCTACTACCTGGGCTTTCTGGCGATGATCAGCGTCAGCCTGGGGGTTCTGAACCTGCTGCCCCTGCCCATGCTTGATGGTGGTCACCTGCTATATTACGTGTTCGAGGGGGTGACCGGTCACCCGGTCCCGGACCAATGGCAGGCTTGGCTGCAACGCGGCGGTGCCATCGTGCTGCTGCTGCTGATGTCCATTGCCCTATCCAACGATGTGGCCCGCTTGCTGGGCCTGTAGTGACAATCCTTCCGATGCGATCTTCCCCTCTTGAGCGCTGGCTGCGGCCGGTTCCCGCTTGCGTGGCTTTGTTGACTGTCGCGCATGCCCCCCAGGCGCTCGCGGTCGAGCCTTTCGACATCGCTGACATCCGTGTGGAAGGGCTGCAGCGCAGCGACCCGGGCAGCGTCTTCGCCGCCCTGCCGTTCCGGGTGGGCGACAGCTACACCGACGACAAGGCCGCAGCGGCCCTGCGGGCCCTGTTCGCGACCGGTCTGTTCAAGGACGTGCGCATCGAACTGGATGGCCGCGTCGTCGTGATCGTGGTCCAGGAACGGGCCTTCATCGCCTCGGTGAATTTCAGCGGCCTGAAGGAGTTCGACAAGGACACCCTGGTCAAGGCCCTGAAGGACAACGGCATCAGCGAGGGCCAGCCTTACGACAAGGCCGTCATCGACCGCGCCGAGCAGGAAATCAAGCGCCAGTACCTGTCGCGCAGCTATTACGGCGCGCAGGTGGTGACCACCGCGACGCCGATCGAGCGCAACCGGGTGGACGTGACCTTCAACGTCGTGGAAGGCGGCGTGGCCAAGATCCACGACATTCACATCCAGGGCGCGCACGCCTTCGATGAGTCGACCTTGCTGGGCCTGATGGACCTGACCACCAGCGGCTGGCTGACCTGGTACACCAAGTCCGACCGCTATGCGCGGACCAAGCTGAATGCCGACCTGGAGAAGATCCGCTCGTACTACCTGAACCGGGGCTATCTTGAGTTCGAGGTCAAGTCGACCCAGGTGACGATCTCGCCGAACAAGCAGGACATCGACATCGGCATCACGATTGATGAAGGACTGCCCTACACGGTGGCGGGCGTTCGGCTGGAAGGCAATTTCCTGGGCAAGGACGACGAGTTCAAGTCGCGCGTGTCGATCAAGCCGGGTGAGCCCTACCGCGGCGACGATGTGACCGCCACGGTGCGGCGCTTCACCGACCTCTATGCGGCCTACGGCTATGCCTTTGCCAAAGTGGAGCCCCAGCCGGAACTGGACCGCAAGACCGGGCAGGTGGTGGTCGTGTTGCGTGCCACGCCCGGCGTGCGGGTCAACGTTCGTCGCATCAACATCGCGGGCAACACCATCACCCGTGACGAGGTGATCCGGCGCGAATTTCGTCAGTTCGAATCGGCCTGGTACGACGGCAACCGCATCAAGCTGTCGCGGGACCGGGTTGAACGTCTCGGCTATTTCGAGGACGTGAATTTCGACACCAACGAGGTGCCCGGCGCGCCCGACCAGGTGGACCTGACGCTGAACGTCAAGGAAAAGCCCACCGGCAGCCTGAACCTGTCGGCGGGGTATTCCAGTGCGGACCGTCTGTCGCTGTCGGCCTCGATCAGCAAGGACAACATCTTCGGTTCGGGCAATTCGCTGTCCTTTGGCGTGAACACGGCCAAGTCCAGTCGCTCGCTGGCGGTCAGCACCGTCGACCCGTATTTCACCGACGATGGCGTGTCGCGTGCGATCGACGTGTACTACCGCCAGTCCAAGCCCTACAACAGCCGCGGCAGTTCCTACGACTTGGCCACGCCGGGGATGTCGATCCGCTTCGGGGTGCCCTTCACCGAAGTCGACACGGTGTACTTTGGTGTGGGGGCGGAAGCCACCATCATCGGCACCTCCAAGGGCCTGCCGCTGAGCTACACCAAGTTCGCCGACGAATTCGGCACCCACAGCTGGGACATGCCATTCACCATCGGCTGGGCGCGTGAAGAGCGCGACAACCCGATGACCCCCACCCGTGGTCGCTACCAGCGCCTCAACATCGACTTCAGCCTGGTGGGCGATGTGCGGTATGCGCGGATGAACGGCCAGATCCAGCAGTATCTGGGTGTGCCGTATTTCCCGCGCCTGACCCTGGGCTTGAATGCCGAGCTGGGGGTGGGCACGGGCCTGAGTGGCCGCTCCTATCCGATTTTCAAGAACTATTACGGCGGCGGCCTGGGCTCGGTTCGCGTGTTCGAGCAGAACTC
>JAYSCA010000154.1:873-6271 GCA_041915165.1 Ideonella sp. | reverse complement strand
GGCGGCCGGCTTGCTGCTGCTGAGCCACCGCCGCCATTGGCTGGCGGGTCCGGTGCCCGCCATCCTGCAGCCGCTGGCGGTGTTGGGCCGTTGGTCGCTGAGTTTCTACATGCTGCACCAGCCCGTGCTGATCGGCGGGGTGCTGGCCTGGCTGGCCTTCGTGAAGATGTAGCGCCGGGAATCCCCCGCAGCCACGTGCCATCAGGGACAATCCTGGGATGTCCCAACACGTTCTCTACGGTTTTCACGCCGTCACCGTGCGGCTCAAGACCGCGCCCGAATCCATCACCGAAATCCACCTCGACGCCCGGCGGCGCGACGCGCGCATGCGCGGCTTCATCGAGCGGGCCCGCGAGGCAGGTATTGCTCTGGTGGACAGCGACGACGAGAAGCTGAGCAAGATGTCGGGCGGCCCGCGCCACCAGGGCGTGGTGGCCCGGGTGACGGCGCTGAAGCCGCGCCACTCGCTCGATGAGGTGCTGGAAGAAGTCGAAGCCGCCAAGGTCGATCCGGCCCTGGTGCTGGTGCTGGACGGTGTCACCGATCCGCACAACCTGGGCGCCTGCCTGCGGGTGTGCGATGGCGCGGGCGCCCATGCCGTGCTGGCCCCGACCGACCACGCCGTGGGCATCAACGCCACCGTGGCCAAGGTGGCCTCCGGCGCCGCCGAGACGGTGCCCTACCTGATGGTGACCAATCTGGCCCGGGCCCTGGGCGAGATGAAGGAACGCGGCGTGCGCATCATCGGCACCAGCGACGATGCTGAGCACACGCTCTACGACCTGGACCTGACCGGCCCGGTGGCGCTGGTGCTGGGCGCCGAGGACAAGGGCATGCGCCAGCTGACCCGCAAGACCTGCGACCAGCTGGTCAGCATCCCGATGGCCGGCGCGGTAGAAAGCCTCAACGTCTCGGTGGCGGCGGCCGTCTGCCTGTACGAGGCCCGTCGCCAGCGCCTGCAGCGGGCGGCCCTCTCACCGGCAGACTGAGCCGAGCCCACCGCGGCACGGGCGGTCCGTCCTACACTGGCCGCTGTTGTTCACCTTTCGATCGAATTTTCACCATGCCCGTCATCGCCGTCACCCATCCGCTGGTCCGTCACAAGATCGGTCTGCTGCGCGAGGCCGATATCTCGACCAAGAAGTTCCGCGAGCTGACCGGCGAGATCGCCCGTCTGCTGGCCTATGAGGCCACCTCGGACTTTCCGCTGGAGAAGGTGACCATCAACTGCTGGAGCGGCCCGACCGAGGTCGACCAGATCGCTGGTCGCAAGGTCACCGTGGTGCCCATCCTGCGGGCCGGTCTGGGCATGCTGGACGGCGTGCTGGACATGATCCCGAACGCCAAGATCAGCGTCGTCGGCCTGGCCCGCGACCACGAGACGCTGCAGCCGGTGCACTATTTCGAGAAGTTCGTCGGGGAGCTGGACCAGCGCACCGCGCTGATCGTCGACCCGATGCTGGCCACGGCCGGCTCGATGATCGCCACGGTGGACCTGCTCAAGCGCCGCGGCTGCAAGGACATCCGGGCCCTGGTGATGGTGGCCGCGCCCGAAGGCATCGCCGCGCTGGAGAAGGCCCACCCCGACGTGCGCTGCTGGACGGCCGCCATCGACAGCCACCTCAACGAGGACGGCTACATCATCCCCGGCCTGGGCGACGCCGGCGACAAGATCTTTGGCACCAAGGACGAAGGTACCCGCTGAGGGCAGAGGGGCCGCCCGGCCCTCAGACCCAGCCCAGCACGCCGGCGGCTGCGCCAACGGCGATCAGCCAGACCGGCGAGATCCGGCTGCGCCAGCTCAGCACCAGGCTGCCCAGCATCAGCACCAGCGCCACGGGCTGGTGCAGCAGGGGCTGGGCCAGCAAAGCCCCGGAGACGATCAGCAGCCCCAGCGTCACCGGCACCATGCCGGCGATGAAGGCCTGCACCCCGCGGGTGTCGCGGTGGCGAGCACCCCAGCGGGTGACGGCCAGTGTCAGCACCGTGCTGGGGATCAGCATGCCAATCAGCGACACCGCTGCCCCCGGCAGACCACCCGCGGCGTAGCCGACCACCGGGATGAACATCAGGTTCGGCCCGGGCGAGGCCTGGGCCAGCGCCACGGCCGAGGTGAAGTCCGCGCCACTGAGCCAGCCGCGGTCAAGCACCACGAAGCGCTGCAGTTCCGGCGCGGTGGCCATCGCGCCGCCAATGGCCAGTAGCGACAGCATCAGGCAGTGCAGGAACAGGTCCGCCAGCCCGGCCCACCCCAGGGCGCCGCTCACTGCGTCGGCCCCGTCGTGGGGGCCGCGGGGCCCAGGCACCGCCAGGCCAGCAGGCAGGACAGGCCACCCAACAGCACGATGACCGCGACCAGCGGCCAGCGCCACCAGCCCGCAGCCAACACCACCAGCAGGGTGACCGGCACCCAGCGGCGGCGCCCCAGCGGGTTGCGCCGCAGGGCGGGCAGCAGCTTCAGCGCGATGGCCATCACCAACCCGGCCGAGACGGCGCCCATGCCGCGCACGGCCCCGGCCACCGCCGGCACCACGGCGAACTGCTGGTACAGCGCCGCGAAGATCAGCACCAGGATCAGCGGCAGCAACAGCATGCCCGCCAGCGCTGCCAACGCGCCACGCAGACCGAAATAGCGGTCGCCGACCATCAGCGACAGGTTGACCACGTTGGGGCCCGGCAGCACCTGGCCCACGGACAGCAGCTCGGCAAACTCCTCGACCCGCAGCCAGCCCAGCCGCTCCACCAGCTCTCGCTGGGCGATCGGCAGCACGCCGCCAAACCCCATCAGCGACAGCCGGGAAAAGGCGGTGAACAACTGCAGGCTGGACGCCGGCCCCGGGCGGGCCGCCTCGGCCGGTGGCGTCAACGCAGCACCTTCAGGGCCTCGGGGTTGATGATGTGGGTGGGCGTGCCGTTGCAGAAGTTGACGACGTTCTCGAACGCCGCGGCAAAGTAATGCTCGTAGTTGTCGAGCTCCACATAGCCGATGTGCGGCGTGCAGACCGCGTTTTCCAGGCGCAGCAGCGGGTGCCCCTGCAGGATCGGTTCGCTCTCGAACACATCCACCGCCGCCATGCCGGGCCGGCCCCGGTTCAGCGCCGCCACCAAGGCGGAATCCTCGACCAGCTCGGCCCGCGAGGTGTTCACGAACAGGGCGGTGGGCTTCATCCGGCTGAGGTCGTCCAGCGTCACGACATGGCGGGTGCGGTCGGACAGGCGCAGGTGCACGCTCAGCACATCGCTCTCCGCAAACAGGGCCTCGCGGCTGTCGAACACCGTCCAGCCGTCGGCCAGGGCGCGCTCGCGGCTTTCGTCGCTGGCCCAGATGCGCACATCCATGTCGAAGGCCCGGCCGTACCCGGCGACGATGCGCCCGATCTGGCCATAGCCCCAGATGCCCAGCACCTTGCCGCGCAGCTGCACGCCCAGGCTGAAATTGGGTGGCATGGAGGCCGACTTCAGCCCCGACTGCTGCCAGGCGCCGTGCTTGAGGTTGCCGATGTACTGGGGCAGACGGCGCATGGCCGCCATGATCAGGGCCCAGGTCAGCTCGGCGGGCGCGTAGGGGGAGCCGTGGCCTTCCGCCACCGCGATGCCCAGTCGCGTGCAGGCCTCCACATCGATGTGCGAGCCCACGCGCCCGGTCTGGGCGATCAGGCGCAGCTTGGGCAGCTTCTCCAGCAGGGCGGCGGTGAAGTGGGTACGTTCACGGATGGCCACCAGCACCTCGGCGTCGCGCAGCCGCACGGACAGTTGCCCCAGGCCTTTCACGGTGTTGGTGAAGACCTTGGCCTGGAGGTCATGCAGTTGGCTGGCGCAGGCCAGCTTGCGCACCGCGTCCTGGTAGTCGTCGAGGATGATGATGTTCACCCTCGGGATTGTGCCTTGAGCCAGGGCCTGTCAAGCTGGCCGGCGGCGGGTTCAGCGCCAGGCTTGCAACGCTGTGTTCACCGAGGACGAAAACGCCCAGGATTGGGGCAGGTCGGCATCCAGCCGGTCGGGGGCGCGCGTCTGCACATGGTCCATCAGTTGGTCCAGGCTGCGGTAGAGCTCCGCCCGCATGCCCAGCGAGCGAGCGTCGTCGCCACGCAGCGCGGACAGCACCGGCCCGCGCAGCAGCCACAGGTCCAGCGGCTCCTGGGACTGACGCACCTGCAGGCGCAGCCAGTCACCCTTGCGATCGCGCAGAGGGGTCACCGCCCTGAGAAAAACCTGTTTCATCTCGACGAACAGGCGCCGTGCCGCCAGCCGGGCCGCGCGGTCGGCCGGCAGACCGTAGTCGACCGCCTCGAAGGCACTGTCCACCTCTAGCGGCTCGCTGTCGAACGCCTGGCTGGGCAGGGTGTCGGCGAAGGCACGGGCGCTCACGTCAGAAGAAAAGGCTGGGATGGGCATGATGCTCGTTCGTCGATGCGTGGCCCGAGAGGCGGGCCGGGAAGTGACGGTTCACCAAAGCCAGCCGCCGATCGGCTTCGGCCTGGCTTCGTTCGCAGGCAATGAGGCTGTAGAGCTCGGCGCGCAGGTGCCAGAGCTCGCGCAGCGAGCTGACATGGGCCGCTCGCAGCAGCAGGTCACGGGGGGCAGCCCCCGACAGCCCGTCCAGCGCGGCGCAGAAATCGTGGCGGGCCTGTGCCAGCACTTCGGCCTCGGCGCCTTCCTCGGCGTGTCCGACCCAGGGCTGCCGCCAGGCGCTCCGGGCCGGCTCGGTCCCCCCCAGCCCCGACACCGCCGACGGCGGGACCACCAGCACCCGGCCCTGCGTTGACGGGGCGGCGGTGCGGCGGCGGAAGAGGCGGGCGAACCAGCGAGAGGCGCTCATGAAAGCTATGTCGGAAGCAGGCCACGGAACATGAGGACATTCTTCCGGACCCTGACCGCCGGCAAAGGTGCGAAAAGCCGCCGCCCGCAGGGGCTTCTCCGCCCCGTTGCCGTGACCAGGGTCTTTGTCATCGCACGAGACGCCCGGCGGGCGTAAGCTCGGCCGAAGGCGCCCATCGGCCGGCGCCGCTTGGTCTTCCAGCCACCCTCACGAGGAGCACTGTCGATGAGCCGTCTGCCCGCGCACCCGTTTGCCAAGACCCTGGACACCTTCGAGACCCGGTCCGGGAAGCAGGGGCGCTTTTATTCGCTGCCCCAACTGGCCCGCCAATTTCCCAACGTCAAACGGCTGCCGGTGTCCTTGCGCATCGTGCTGGAGGCGGTGCTGCGCCACTGCGACGGCCAGCGGGTGACCAAGGAGCATGTGCAGCAGCTGGCCCAGTGGCAGCCCAAGGCCCCGCGCAACGAGGAAATCCCCTTCGTCGTCGCCCGGGTGGTGCTGCAGGACTTCACCGGCGTGCCGCTGCTGGCCGACCTGGCCGCCATGCGCAACGCGGCCGCCGAGCTGGGCAAGCCGCCT
>JAYSCA010000154.1:0-863 GCA_041915165.1 Ideonella sp. | reverse complement strand
GAGCCCCTGGTGCCGGTGGACCTGGTGGTCGACCACTCGGTGATGATCGACTACTTTGGCAGCAAGAAGGCGCTGGACCTGAACATGAAGCTGGAGTTCGAGCGCAACCGCGAGCGCTACGAATTCATGAAGTGGGGCATGCAGGCCTTCGACACCTTCGGCGTCGTGCCCCCGGGCTTCGGCATCGTCCACCAGGTCAACCTGGAATACCTGGCCCGCGGCGTGCACAAGACCGGCCCCAAGGGCGACAAGCTCTACTACCCGGACACCCTGGTGGGCACCGACAGCCACACCACGATGATCAACGGCATCGGCGTGGTGGGCTGGGGCGTGGGCGGCATCGAAGCCGAAGCCGGCATGCTGGGCCAGCCGGTCTACTTCCTGACGCCGGACGTGGTGGGCGTGCACCTGACCGGCCGGCTGCGCGAGGGCGTGACCGCCACCGACCTGGTGCTCACCGTCACCGAGCTGCTGCGCAAGCAGAAGGTCGTGGGCAAGTTCGTCGAGTTCTTCGGCGAAGGCACGGCCAGCCTGACGGTGCCCGACCGCGCCACGCTGGCCAACATGGCCCCGGAATACGGCGCCACCATGGGCTTCTTCCCGGTGGACGAGCACACGCTGGATTACTTCCAGGGCACCGGTCGCAAGAAGGGCGAGATCGAGGCGCTGGAGGCCTATTTCCGCGCCCAGGGCCTGTTCGGTGTGCCGAGCGAGGGCGAGATCGACTACTCCGAAGTGGTGACGCTGGACCTGGAGACCGTTGCCCCCTCGCTGGCCGGCCCCAAGCGCCCGCAGGACCGCATCGAGATCACCCACCTGTCCAGCCGCTTCAACGAGCTGTTCTCGGCCCCGGCCAGCGCCAA
>JAYSCA010000153.1:0-6282 GCA_041915165.1 Ideonella sp. | reverse complement strand
CACTGGATCGGCGGCTGCTACGACGCCCAGGTGGTGAAGGGCCCGCAGGGCTGGCACTTCGCCCGCGTCGACCTGCAGCTCAAGCTCCTCAGCCCCCACCGCGAAGGCTGGCAGACCCTGCCGCCTACCCCCTGATCCGCATATCCAAGGAAGTTTCATGCGCAAGATTTCTCTGATCGGCGGAGGCCAGGCCGGCCTTCTCCTGGGCTTCGCTCTGCTCGACAAGGGCTATGCCGTCACCCTCTACACCGACCGCAGCCCCGAGCAGGTGCTCAACAGCCGCATCCCCAGCACCGCCTTCCTGTTCAACAGCTCGCTGCAGTTCGAACGCGAGCTGGGCCTGAACTTCTGGGAAGACGTGGTGCCCTATGGCGAGGGCATGCACGTCGACTTCCGCGGGCCCGATGGCCGCATCGGCCTGACCGTGCAGGGCCGCCTGGGCGAACTGAAGGGCCAGGCCCTGGACCAGCGCACCAAGTTCTCCCGCTGGATGCGCGAGTTCAGCCAGCGCGGCGGCAAGCTGGTGATCCAGTCCGTCTCGGTGACCGACCTGGAGCGCATCGCCGCCGAGAGCGACCTGACCATGGTCGCCGCCGGCAAGGGCCCGATCAACGCCTTCTTCGAACGCGACGAGGTGCGCAGCGCCCACAGCACGCCGCCGCGCCACCTGGCCGCGCTGCTGCTCACCGGCCCGCAACTGATGGGCGACCGGCCCTGGGCCCGCGTGCCCTTCCGGCCGCTGCGTTTCAACTTCGTGGCCGGGGTGGGCGAGTTCTTCTCGCTGCCCTTCTACACCCACACCCGGGGCGAGTGCCGCAGCTTCCTGTTCGAGGCCATTCCCGGTGGCCCGATGGACCGCTTCCAGGCGGCCCGCGACGGCCATGAGTTGCTGGAGATCGCCCGCTCGGTGGTGGCCGACTTCGCCCCCGACGACCTGCACCACCTGGAGGGTGCCGAGCTGACCGACGAGGACGCCTGGCTCAAGGGCAGCTTCCTGCCCACGGTGCGCAAACCGGTCGGCCGCCTGCCCGGTGGCGGGCTGGTGATGGCCATCGGCGACACCGCGGTACTCAACGACCCGATCGCCGGCCAGGGCGCGAACAACGCGGTGCGCATGGTGCGCTACCTGACCGAGCGCATCCAGGCCCGGGGCCAGCAGCCCTTCGACGCCGACTGGATGCAGGACGTGTTCGAGACCTTCTGGAACGCATCGGCCGTCTTCACCACCGGCTTCACCAACGCGCTGCTGCTGCCCCCGGGCGAGCCGGTGATGGAGGTGCTGGGCGCCGCCTCGGTGCACCCGCCGGTGGCCGATGCCTTCATGCGCTGCTTCGACAACCCGGCCAACTACTTCCCCTGGATCACCGACGTGGCCCTGGCCCGCGCCTTCGTCGCCGAAAGGACGGTGCGCGATGCGGCCTGAGCCCGGCTCCTGCTGGCGCGACGATGGCGAGGCCGGCGACCCCGCCGCGCTGCGCCGCGCGCTGGGCCTGTTCGCCACCGGCGTCACCGTGGTGACCACGCTGGCCGACGACGGCCGCCCGGTGGGCATCACCGCCAGCTCTTTCAACACCGTGTCGCTGGACCCGGCGCTGGTGCTGTGGAGCCTGTCGCGCCGCTCGCCGCATGCCGACTGCTTCCGGCCCGGCCGGCCCTTCGGTGTGAACGTGCTGGCCGGCGACCAGACCGCGCTGTGCCAGCGCTTCGGCCAGCCCGGCGCCGACAAGTTCGCCGGCCTGAGCACCACGCCCGGCGTGGGCGGCGTGCCCATGCTGCCCGGCGCGGCGGCGCAGTTCGAGTGCGTCGGCTTTGCCGAGCACCCCGGCGGGGACCACGTGATCGTCGTCGGCCAGGTGCTGCGCCTGCGCTGGCGCGACACCGCCCCGATGGTGTTCTGCCGCGGCCGGCTGGGCGTGCTGCCCGAAGCCGAGCCGCTGGCGGCCTGAACCAAGGAGAACGACCCATGCGAGGACTGGACAACAAGGTGGCCATCGTCAGCGGCGGCGCCACGCTGATCGGCGCGGCGGTGGCGCGGGCCTTCGTGGCCGCCGGCACGCAGGTGCTGGTGGCCGACATCGACGACGCGGGCGGCCAGGCCCTGGCCGCCGAGCTGGGCCCGGCGCTGCGCTTTCAGCACACCGACCTGGCCGTGGAGGCCGAGGTCGAGGCCTGTGTGGCCGCGGCCCAGGCCCACTTCGGCCGCATCGACTTCGTGGTCAACGTGGCGGCCGTCTACGCCGACCAGGGGCCGGGCACCACGCGCGACGAATGGACCCGCTCCTTCGCCGTCAACGTGATCGGCCCGGCCCGGCTGGTGCAGCTGGCCCATCCGCACATGGCGCCGGGCAGCGCGGTGGTGAACTTCGGCTCCACCAGCGCCGGCGTGGCCCAGGCCGGTCGCTGGGCCTACCCGGCCACCAAGGCCGCGGTGCTGCAGCTCACCCGCAGCGAGGCGCTGGACCTGGCCGGCGCCGGCATCCGCGCCAACGCGGTCTCGCCGGGCTGGACCTGGTCGGGCGTGCTCAACCAGGTCTCCGGCGGCGACCGGGCCCGGGTCGAGGCCGTGGCCCGCCCCTTCCACATGCTCGGCCGCATCGGCGATCCCACCGAGGTGGCCGAGGCCGTGCTCT
Source organism: Ideonella sp. (assembly GCA_041915165.1). Classification (GTDB taxonomy): domain Bacteria; phylum Pseudomonadota; class Gammaproteobacteria; order Burkholderiales; family Burkholderiaceae_C; genus Ideonella. The sequence continues at coordinate 3,652 of JAYSCA010000153.1, read as the reverse complement.
TCCTGTGTTCCGACCACGCCCGCTTCATCACCGGCGCCAACCTGGCGGTCGATGGCGGTTATGCCGCCCTCGGCCCCGAACAAGGCCTCACCCCCATCCTGGAGTTGCTGTCATGACCCCGCTGTTCCGCTTTCGTCTGCTGCCGCTGTGCGGCCTGATCCTGGCCGGCCTGGCCACCCTGCCGGCCCGCGCCACCAACGGCACCATGCCGCACGGCTACGGCATCGCCTCGCAAGGCATGGGCGGCGCCTCCATCGCCCTGCCGCAGGACGCGGTGGCCGCGGCCAACAACCCCTCGGGCATGGCCCTGCTGGGCGAACAGCTGGAGCTGGGCCTGGCGGTGGTGCTGCCCAAGCCCTCGGCCACCTTCGGCGGCACCACCTTCGACGGTGGCGGCCTGAAGGCCATCCCGGTGCCCGAGTTCGGCTATGTGCGGCCGCTCGACACCCAGCAGACGGTCGGGGTCTCGGTCTATGGCAACGGCGTGGCCACCAAGTACCGCCAGTCGATTTCGGGCGGCGCCGACAGCGCCAGCGACGGCGCCAACCTGACCCAGGTGATCGTCTCGCCCACCTACGCGCTCAAGCTCAGCCCCAGCCAGGCGGTGGGGGTCTCGCTGGACCTGGCCTACCAGCGCTTTCGCGTCAACGGCGTGCCCGATGCCAACGGCGTCGAAGGCCAGGGCTACGAGTCCTCCACCGGCGTCGGCCTGAAGCTGGGCTGGACCGGCGAGGTGCTGCCGGGCATCTCGCTGGGCGCGATGTACGCCTCGCGCATCCACATGGGCAAGCTCAAGGCCTACAGCGCGCTGCTGGCCGATGGCGGGCAGTTCGACGTGCCCGAGCGCTACGGCCTGGGCCTGGCGGTGCGGGCCCCGGCCGGCCTCACCTTCGCGGCCGACGTGATGCGGGTGAACTGGGGCGACCTGGCCTCGCTGGGCAACGCCCTGACCGACCCGCAGCCCGGCTTTGGCTGGCGCAACCAGACGGTCGTGCGCGCCGGCGTGGCCTGGGAGGCCCTGCCCCAGTGGACGCTGCGCGCCGGCTACAGCCACGGCACGCAGATCGTCAGCAGCGACAACACGACGCTGAACTACCTGGCGCCGGTCACACCGCAGCAGCACCTGACCCTGGGCACGACCTGGAAGTTCGACCCCCACCAGTCCCTCAGCCTGGCCTATGCACGGGCGATCGGCACCACCGTGCACGGCACCGGCGCCAGCACCGGGGTGGACGTGCGCATGTCGCAAAACTGGCTGGCCGCCGCCTGGTCCTACGCCTGGTGAGGCGCCTTCCACCCTGCCCCTGAAAGCCCGACCATGACGACCCCCTCTCCTCTGACCCCCCTGTGCGCCGTGGCCGACGTGCCCGCCGGCGGCTGCCGCCGCATCGAACTGGCCGGCCGGCCGCCGCTGGCGGTGTTCCGCATCGACAGCGGCATCCACGTCACCGACGACACCTGCACCCATGGCGATGCCTCGCTGTGCGATGGCGAGATCGAGGACGGCCTGGTCGAGTGCCCCTACCACCAGGGTGCTTTCGACATCGCCACCGGCAAGCCGGCGGGTGCGCCTTGCACCATCGCGCTGCGGGTCTATCCGGTGCAGGTGCAGGACGGCCAGGTGCTGGCCGCGCTGCCGGCGCAGGAGCCGGCATGTCCGTGACCGTGAACGGCGGCGAGGCCCGCTTCGAGGTAGCCGAGGGCGACACCCTGCTGCGGGCCGCCCTGCGCGCCGGCGTGGCCCTGCCCTACGAATGCGGCGTGGGCGCCTGCGGCTGCTGCCGCTGCGAGGTGACGCAGGGCCAGGTCGAGGTGCTGTGGGCCGAGGCCCCGGGCCTGAGCGAGCGCGACCGCCGCAAGGGCCGGCAACTGGCCTGCCAGTGCCGGCCGCTGGGCGACGTGGACCTGACACTGCGCCTGGACCCGCGCGGCACCGCCCCCACGCCGCCGCGGCGCCAGGCGGCCACGCTGCGGGCGGTGCGGCCGCTCACCCACGACCTGCGCGAGTTCGTGTTCCAGACCGAAGGCCCAGCCGCCTTCGAGCCCGGCCAGTACGCCTTCCTGGGCCTGCCCGGCCTGGCACGCGAGCGGGCCTATTCGATGGCCAACCTGGCCAACGCGGCGGGCGAGTGGCACTTTGGCGTGCGCCGCGTGCCCGGCGGCGAGGCCAGCCACGCACTGTTCGACCGCCTGCAACCGGGCGACACCGTGGCGCTGGACGGCCCCTACGGCATGGCCTGGCTGCGGCCGGACGTGGCGCGCGACATCGTCTGCATCGCCGGCGGCTCCGGCCTGGCACCGATGCTGTCGGTGGCCCGGGGCGCGGCGGCCACGCTGCTGCGTGAGGGCCCGCGACGGTTGGATTTCTTCTACGGCGGCCGCACGCCGGCCGACCTGTGCGGCCAGGCGGAACTGGCGGCGCTGGAGGTGTCAGGCCAGCGTCTGCGCTACCACGCGGCCGTCTCCGACGCCGCCGCGGCCACGGCCGCCGGCTGGACCGGTTCGGTCGGCCCCATCCACGCCCTGGTCGAACAGACGCTGGGCGCCGCCCTGGCCGAGCGCGAGGTCTACCTGGCCGGCCCGCCCGGCATGGTGGAGGCCGTGCTGACCCTGCTGCAGGTCAGCCACCGGATCCCGCCCGAGCGGATCCACTTCGACCGCTTCTTCTGAGGGGCCACCCCATGGACGCCGCCGCCTGGATCGGCCCGCTGGCCGGCGTGCTGAGCACCGCCTCCTTCGTGCCCCAGGCCTGGCACATCCTGCGCCGGCGCCGGGCCGACGATGTGTCCTGGGGCACCTACCTGCTGCTGACCGCGGGCGTGGGGCTGTGGATGGCCTACGGCTGGCTGCGCGGCGACCGGCCGCTGCTGTGGACCAATGGCCTGATCGGCGTGAACGCCGTGGCCATCCTGCTCATGAAGTGGCATTACCAGCGGCGGGCCCCCCGCCGCTGAGGCGCCTCAACGCCAACTGCTGGGCGGCACCGGCAGCCGCAGCGCCAGGGCCAGGCCGGTGAAGACCACGAACAGCAGTAGCTCGCCGGCATTGGCCAGCGCGCCCAGCAGGCTCAGCCAGAACGGCAGCCCCAGGCCGACGGCACCGACCATGGCCAGCGTCAGCAGGCCGGCCAGCACGCCGTGCACCTTGACGTAGTGCGGCATCCAGCGGCGCAGCACGTCCAGGTTGTCCACCCGCATCGCGCGGTGCAGGAACAGGTCGCCGCGTGGCGCCTGCATCAGGCCCACGGGAAACAGGTAACGGGTCCACAACGAACGACTGGATGACATGTGCAGCTCCCGGACAACAGCTTTGCGGGGTGACGAGATTGTCCAATATTGAGGGTTAACCCTCGGGTGCACTGGGGAAACTTGCACCCGCTTTGCCGCACAGTTCTTCACGCAGGCGGCCGGACGGACCCACGCTGGACCAGCCCACCCAGCGTGCGCAGGGCCGCGTCCACCTCGTCGTCCATGGCCCGGCCGCAGCTCAGGCGCACGCAGCCGTCGTAGCGCCGGCCGGTGGAGAACATCGAGCCCGGCGCGATCTTGATGCCCCGGGCCAGCGCGGCATCGAACAGGGCGTCGCCGCTGGCGCCCTCGGGCAGCTGCAGCCACAGCAGCATGCCGCCCTCGGGCAGGGTCACCCGGGTGCC
>JAYSCA010000152.1:0-6299 GCA_041915165.1 Ideonella sp. | reverse complement strand
CGGTGCCCGGCACCCACAGGGTGTTGAAGCCGCGCATGCGGTGGTAGCGCGTCAACGAGTCCATGATGGTCTGGTTGAACGCGTGGCCCATGTGCAGCGTGCCCGTCACATTGGGCGGGGGCAGCTGGATGCAGAAGGAAGGCTTGGCCGGGTCCAGCGTCGGTTCGTAGACGCCGGACTGCTCCCACAGCGGGGCCCAGCGGGCTTCGATGTCCTTGGGCTCGAAGGATTTGGCGAGTTCGGTCATGATGACCGATTATCTCCTGCGGGTTTGCAGGGAGCCCAGGCTCATTGGCAGCTGGCCGCTGCGTTGGGCGAGAACGTCACCGCGCCCGCGTACTGCGGCGGCGTTGGCCCACCTTTGACGGGCTCGTAGCCTTGGTACTGTTGCAGCAACGGCACCAGGGTGGCCGAGCCCAGCAGTGCCGGCATCTCCAGCCGCGCGTCCTGGTAGTAGGCGGCGGGGTCGAGGTTGTTGTGGTACGCCAGCAGCTGACACGGGAAGCCTGATTTGGACGTTGTGCTGGTCGTGCCCTTCAAGACGCGCATCTGCACGCCGGCGTTGTGGGCGATCAGCAGCTGATTGCCGCCCAGCCACGAGACCTGGGCATAGGTCGGTAGGGCGTTGGGCGAGCTGTCCGCCGAGACCAGGGTCACGGGGGTCGTGAGCCATTGGCTGGTCGCCGCGTCCCGGCGGTTGTAGTAGAGGTTGCCGGCGTCGGTGAAGGTGACAAAGACGTTGCCGCTGTCGTCGGTGACCGCACTGAAGTGGCTGGACATGGGGTCCTTGTCTTTCGTTCCCGCCAGGAACAGGCCCGCGCTGTTCCACGGCAGGTCGGCGCCACCCTTGAGCTTGCGCTGGGCCCAGAAGATGTCAGGGCCCACGGTGTAGACCATGCCGATCCCGTTGGGAATGGTCACCAATCGGGCGCTGTGCTTGGCGAACAGAGGGTTGGCCGGCGGATAGGCACTGATGTCGCCGATGCTCGGTCCGGCGGCCCAATTCGTCTTGGCCGCGGCCCGGCGGTACACCACGATGCCGGAAGTGGTCGTGCGGGTGTCCTCGGCAACATAGGCGACCCAGGTGTTGCCGTTGGCGTCCACCGTGAAGCTGGGGTTCATCGCGCGAATGTACGTGCCGGCCCGCGGCAGTTTGCTCACTGTGAAGGTGCCCCAGCTCTTGCTCGCGGGGTCGTAGGTGGCCGTCGCGTAGCGGATGATGCCATCACTGCCCTGGTAGACCGTGGTCAGCGTGTTGCCATCCAGGGCACTGTCGGAGACGGCGTATTGGTCGGTGTAGCCCAGGTGGCGTTGCTGGGTCCAAGTCACGCCGTCGTTGGAGCTCAGGAGATAGAGGCTGGCGTTGGCACCGCCCTGGGTGCCTAGGTTGGCCAGCAGGTGATAGCGGCCATCCGCCGTCACCACCATGTGCCGCTGGTGGCGGTAGGAATACAGGTAAGGGGTGCTGCTGACCAGGTTGGTGCTCTGTTCTTCAAGCGCCGCCTGGGCGGGAGCGGTCAGGGAGGCCACCAGGGTGACAGCGGTCAAGAGGGCGTGGACATACTTCATTTGACCGATGTTGCCGACAGACACGCCTGCTCACCACCCCCGATTGTGGATGTCGGGGCGGTTGGCACCGCGGCCTCCCTAGAATGTCAGCCCCTCGGGACCACAGGCGTCTCACTCTGGCAGGGCCCGCCAGCCCCCTGGGACGGCAGCTTCGAACAGGGGGATGTGCCCGATGGCGTGCACCTTGTCGGGCCAGCCTTCGCCGAGGACGGCCAGGGTCTCGCGCCAGGCCTGGCCTTCGGTCAGTGCGACGACCAGACCGGCCACATGGGCGCCCGCCTTCTGCAGCAGCCGGATGGCCGCCAGGGCACTGGCGCCGGTGTTGATCACGTCGTCCACCAGCACCACCGTCTGCCCCGCCACCCGGCCGAGCAGGGCGGGGTCCAGGTACAGGCGTTTGCTTTGGTCGGGGCTGGTGGAGGACACCACCGGCTCGCTCAGCGCCTCGTCGTACCAGAACTTGCGCGACAGCCCCATGGCCGCGTAACACGGCAGGCCCAGGTCACGGGCCACGCGGCGGGCGTAGTCCAGGCCCATGGTGGGCACGGCGGCCACCATCTGCGGCGCCAGGGCCTGGGCCTGCGCCGTCATCAGGCCGGCCAGCACGTCTTCGATCGGGAAGGGCGTCTGGTTGGACATCAGCAGTGCGATGGCCTGCTGGCCACCCGGCAGGGCCCGCAGAGGCAGGTCCAGCACGCTGCCATCGGTCAGGCGCACGGGGTAGTGGGTGCTGAAGACCGCCGGGGTGGTGGCCGTCTCAGAGGCTGTCGCGGGGTGCCAATGCACCTCGTATGGAGGAAGCGTTGCAGTCATGAACCGTGCGCAGAAGAGCTGGCCTCGCCGGAGCCGAGGCGGCAGAAACCTGGGGGAAAGTGGGCGGCCACGCGCTGGAACAGGTCTTCGTCCAGGCGCCCCAGGTGCACGTGGCGCACGCGGGAGCGCACGCCGTCGGGGCCGTGTGCCATGTCGGAGGCCAGCAGGGTCTTGACCGGCAGGCCGGTGCGCTCGCGCAGCCGGCGGCGGCCGTCGTTCTCCAGCTTTTCACCGATGGTGAAGAGCTCCACCACCTCGCCACCGGCCTGGCGGATGGCCTGCACCAGCGCCACCAGGGTGCCGCCGGTGCTGATCAGGTCGTCCACCAGCAGCACCTTGTCGCCCGGGCGCACGCCGTTCAGGAAGATCTGCGTGCTGCCTTCGGCGATGTACTCGTTGGCCAGCGGCACGGTGATCTCGCCGGGCGCGCCGGAAGGCGTCCAGCGTGCCAGCGTGCGTGGCAGACGGTACTGGCGCAGCAGGTCGGCGATGATCATCGCGCCACGGTCTTCCTCTCCGACCCCCAGCGTGGGAGCCGCCTCGGGAGCGATGTGCAGCCGGGCCAGCAGGCACACGGCCTCGGAGAGCGCATGCGACAGCGGCGGGATGTTGTCGGTGATGGCGGTTGGAAAGAACTCGAAGCGCTTGCCGCCCATGCCGGTCACCGTGTGGGTGCGACGCTGGTCGAAGTCCTTCACCAGCAGGGTGATGGCGTCGACCAGTTCGCCCACGTCCTGGGGCAGGGACAGCATGCTCAGTGGGGAAGGGTGCCGACCACGCCCTGGACCAGCCAGTTCATCTTCAGCTTGTCGGCGTCCGGCAGCTCCTTGCCCGCGGCCACGCGAGTGGCGCCGGCCTGGTCCTGCAGCGGGCCGGCGAACACCGGGCGCTTGCCGGAGGCGATGTCCTTGGCGCGCTGCTCGACCAGCTTGCGCACGTCAGCCGGCAGCTTGGGGCTGTAGTGGTCGTAATGGATCGCGCCATCCTTCAGGCCCAGCCAGACGTTGCCGGGTTTCCAGCGCTTGGCCAGCACGTCCGAGACGACCTTGTTGTAGTGCACGCTCCAGTCCAGGCGCGAGGCGGCCAGCTGGGCCTCGCCGCCCCATTGGGACATGTCGGTGTCCCAGCCAAAGCCGTAGGCGCCGGCCTCCTTGGCCGCCTGCAGCGGCGCGGCCGAGTCGGTGTTCTGCATCAGCACGTCCACGCCCTGGTTGAGCAGGGTCTTGGCGGCCTCGCGCTCCTTGGGCGGGTCGTACCAGGTGTTGACCCAGACGACGCGGGTCTCCACCTTGGGGTTCACGGCGCGGGCGCACAGCGTGAAGGCGTTCAGGTTGCGCACGATCTCCGGGATCGGGAAGGGCGCGACCACTCCCAGCACGTTCTTGCGGGTCATCTTGCCGGCCACGGTGCCGTTCAGGCAGGCCCCTTCGTAGGTGCGGATGTCGTAAATGCCCAGGTTGGGGCCGGTCTTGTAGCCGGTGGCATGTTCAAAGGCCACACCCGGGTAGTCCGGCGCGGCCTTGGCCATGCCGTTCATGAAGCCGAAGGCACCACCGAAGATCACCTTGGCCCCCTGACCGGCCAGGTCGCGCACCACGCGCTCGGCGTCACTCTCGGCCACGTTCTCGACGAAGATCGTCTGCACCTGGTTGCCAAACTTCTTCTGGACCTCTTGGCGGGCCAGCTCGTGGGCATAGGACCAGCCGGCGCCACTGGCCGGGCCGACGTAGAGGAAGCCCACCTTCAGCGGATCGGCCGCCACAGCGGAGCCGACCGCCGTCAGCAGGGCCGCGGCCCAGACGCTGCGACGCAGCAAGGTGGTGCGAGAGGAGGACACAGCAGGACGTTGCATGGGGCGCGATGGGCCAGAGGCCGTGAACGAGGGAATGCCTGCAGCGTAGGCCCATCGCGCCCACCCCACCACCACACCTTGGTATAGGGTGGTGTGGGTCTGGCCGCCCTCAGCGGCCCGGATGCACGGCGGCGGTGCCACTCTGCACCGCATCCAGGCGGGTGATGCAGCGCACCAGCCCGGCCAGGCTGTCCTGGCCCATCTTGCGCATCACCTGGGCGCGGTGCAGTTTCACGGTCACCTCGCTCAGGCCCAGCTCGGCGGCAATCTGCTTGTTCAGCCGACCGGCGACGATCAACTGAAGCACCTCGTGCTCACGCGGGGTCAGCGTGGCCCGGCGCTGCCGGGTGTCGGCCAGTTCGTGGCGCAGCGCTTGCTGCGCGCGGTCGCGGGCCAGGGCCTCCTCGATGGCGCGCAGCAGGTCGGCCTCCCGGTAGGGTTTGCTGAGGAATTCCACCGCGCCGGCCTTCATGGCCTGCACGCTCATCGGGATGTCGCCATGCCCGGTCACCAGGATCACCGGGGGCAGCTCGACATGGCCGGTCCGGGCGGAGGCGCGCAGCAGGTCCAGCCCGTTGACCCCGGGCAGGCGCACGTCCAGCACCACGCAGGCGGGGCCGGGGGCGTTTGCCGGGCTGGGGCTGGCCAGGAAGGATTCGACGCTGTCGTGGCAGCAGACCTGCAGGTCCAGCGAGCGCAGCAGGCTGTCCAGGGCAGTGCGGATGGCGGTGTCGTCGTCCACCACATGGACGGTGCCGGACAGGGCAGGCATTGGTCAGGGCTCCTGAAGTGGCAGCAGGACACGGGCCTCGGCGCCGCCGCCGGCGCCGTTGTCCAGGTGGATCTGGCCGCCGTGGGCTTCCACCAGCGAGCGCGCGATGGACAGGCCAAAGCCCAGGCCGTCGGGCTTGCTGCTGTGGAAGGGTTCGAACAGATGCGGGCGCTGGCTGGGCGCGATGCCCGGCCCGCTGTCCTGCACACTGATCTGCAGCGCGGGCACCGGTGTGGTCTGCCGCGCCAGGCGGAGCCGGACCTCCCGGGGCTGGCCGGCGGGCAGGTCGCGCACCGCGTCCAGGGCATTGACCAGCAGGTTCAACAGCACCTGCTGAAGCTGGACGCGGTCCGCCAGCACCTCGGGCAGCGGCGCCAGCAGGCACAGGCGCAGCCGGGTGTGTTGCCGCCGGGCCCGCGCCGCCACCAGGGACAGGCAGTCCCAGGCCAGGGCGGCGGGGGCCACCGGCGCCCGCACGGCCGGGGTGCGTTGCAACAGACCCCGGATGCGCGCCACCACCTGGCCGGCGTGCTCACCACTGCGGGCGATGCGCTGGGCGGCCGCCCGGGCCTCGGCCAGCTTGGCCGCGGCGTCGTCCTGTTGCTCGATGCCGTGGAGCCAACGCAGGCAGGCGTTGGCGTCCAGCACCATGGCGGTGAGGGGTTGGTTCACTTCGTGGGCGATGGAGGTGGCCAGTTCCCCCAGCGTCGTCAGCCGGGTCAGGCGCGCCAGTTCGGCCTGGGCCAGTTCGGCTTCCTGCTCCAGGGCCTGGGCGTCGTTCCAGCCCAGGCCGATCTGGGCCGCGACCAGGGCCAGGAAAGCGCGGTAGTCGGCATCCAGGCGCTTGTGCGGGTTCAGGCCGATCAGCAGGCCGGCGCTGTGCCGGCCCAGGCGCCCGAGCGGCACCGGCTCGACCGCCCATTGCGTGACCGGATGCCCCCAGTGCGGGGTTGGCCAGGCGGGGAGTGGCGCCGTCGCGGTGGCCACGGTGGGCTGTCCCGTGGTGAACGTCTGCCGGAGCAAGGCGGTGAAGGCGTGATCCCGTGCAGAGGCGCCCAGGACCGGCGGCCAGGGCGCGTCCGCCGGGCTGGCTGTCTGCCGCTGCCAGTGGGCGCCCTCGTCCTCGGACAGGTAGAGCGCGGCCAGCGGCAGGTCCTCGGGGTGGCGGGCCAGGCAGGCCGCCAGGGCCGTCAGGTACTGGCTGCGCGTGCGGGTGGCCCGGGTGCTGGCGGCCAGGTCGGCCAGCGTGGCCAGCCGGCGCTCGTTGATGACCCGGCTGGTCGCGTCGTAGAT
>JAYSCA010000151.1:0-6305 GCA_041915165.1 Ideonella sp. | reverse complement strand
GCCTGGCGGATGCGCTGCACCACGTGGCGCGCGCAGGCCTCGGTGTAGGGCAAGGGATAGAGGTCGTGCAGCACCGCCCCGCCCTGCCCGGTCCAGCACAGGTGCTCGGACACCCATAGTGGCTGCAGCCGGTCGGCCAGCTGGCGCACGCGGCGCAGATAGTCCCGGTCCAGCGGGTCGGTTCCGCCCAGCGACAGGGCCACACCATGCAAGGCGATCGGATAGTCGGCCCGGAAGCGCTCCAGGCAGGCCAGCGGTTTGCCGCCGGCGCCGAGGAAGTTGTCGGTGATGATCTCCAGCCAGTCCACCCGCTGCGGACCGGCCAGGAAATCGGCGTAATGCGGGGTCCTCAAGCCCAGACCGAAGCCGGGCGAGGTGGAGAAATGCGACGGCATGGCGTGCAGTGGCGGGGCCGCCACAGCGCGGCCCCGGACCAGCATCAGAGGTCGCTGATCACGCCGCCCTGCAGCAGGCAGCTCTTGGCATCCAGGGCCTTGAAGCCCTGGCCCTTACAGCTGTTCTGGCCCTTGCAGGCGTGCTCGGTGGTCTTGCAGTCGGCCATGCCCTTGCAGCTGTTGACCTGGTAGCAGTGCACCGTGTCCGCCGCGCCAACGGCTGCGCCGGTGGCCCCGGCCGGCGTGCCGGCCGCAGCCGCCAGGCTCGACAGTGCCAGGGTGCTGGCTCCCAGCAGAACGGAAGAGAGACGAAGAGACGGGGTGTTCATGGTTCGGGTCCTTGGAAGGAAGGGGGTGCGTCCTGCCGCCTCGGACCCGCCCCATGCGGACCCAGGGGCCGACCCTTCTGTGTCGTGGACCGCATCCACTTCCTTACAGCCAGCCGAAAAAAAGGCCGCCCGAAGGCGGCCTTTGGTTCCGGGGTTCCCGGGAAGCTCACTTGGTCGTGACCAGGTCCTTCACCTGCTGCAGCGCGGCCGGGTCCTCCATGGTGGTCAGGTCGCCCGGGTCGCGGCCCTCGCACACCGCCTGGATGGCGCGGCGCAGCAGCTTGCCGCTGCGGGTCTTGGGCAGCACGCTAACGAACTTGACCATGGCCGGCCGGGCAACGGCGCCCAGCTGCTCGTCGACCACCTTCATGATCTCCGCCTCCTGGGCCTTGGCGGCCTCCGGCGTGGCCGCCTTGCTGACGTCCTTCAGCACGGCAAAGGCCACGGCCACCTGGCCCTTGAGCTGGTCGGCCACGCCCACCACGGCCACCTCGGCCACGTTCGGGTGACTGGAGATGCTTTCCTCGATCTCGCGCGTGCCCAGGCGGTGGCCGGCCACGTTGATCACGTCGTCGGTGCGGCCCAGGATGTAGTAGTAGCCGTCCGCATCGCGCACGCCCCAGTCGAAGGTGCTGTACATGACCCGGTTGTGGATGCTGGACCAGTAGGTCTTGACGAAGCGGGCGTCGTCCCCCCAGATGGTCTGCAGGCAGCCCGGGGGCAGCGGCCCTTCCACCGCGATCACGCCCTTCTTCTGCGGCTCGGTGATCTCTTCCCCGGTGGCCTCGTCGATCAGCTTGATGTCGTAGCCGTAGACCGCCTTGCCCGGCGAGCCGAACTTGGTGGGCGCCTTCTCGACGCCGTTGCAGATGGCCATGATGGGCCAGCCGGTCTCGGTCTGCCAGTAGTTGTCGATGATGGGCTTCTTGATCGCGTCGGCCATCCAGGTGGCCGTGGGCTCGTCCAGCGGCTCGCCGGCCAGGAACAGGGCCTTCAGGCTGGAAAGGTCGTACTTGGTCAGGTAGGCCGGGTCCTGCTTCTTCAGCACGCGGGCCGCGGTGGGGGCCGAGAACATCACCGAGACCTTGTACTTCTCGACCAGGCTCCACCAGATGCCGGCATCCGGACGGATCGGCAGGCCCTCGTACATGATGGTGGCCATGCCGTTGATCAGCGGGCCGTAGATGATGTAGCTGTGGCCCACCACCCAGCCGATGTCGCTGGTGGAGAAGAAGGTCTCGCCCGGCTCGCCCAGGTAGATGTGCTTCATCGACGCCGCCAGCGCCACCGCATAGCCGGCGGTGTCGCGCTGCACGCCCTTGGGTTTGCCGGTGGTGCCACTGGTGTAGAGGATGTAGCTGGGGTGGGTGGACTCCACCCACTCGCAGGGCACCTCGGCGTTCAGGTGTTGTTCGCGCTGGCTCGCGTAGTCGATGTCACGCCCCGCCACCTGGGCGAATTCGGCCAGGCCGCGGTTGACCATCAGCACCGCCGTGGGCTTGTGGGTGGACAGGCTGATGGCCTCGTCCAGCAGGTGCTTGTAGGGCACCACCTTGCCGCCGCGCATGCCGGCATCGGCGCTGACGATGACCTTGGGCTGGGCATCGTCGATGCGGGTGGCCAGCGAGTGGCTGGCAAAACCGCCAAACACCACCGAGTGGATGGCACCGATGCGCGCGCAGGCCAGCATCGCGAAGCAGGCCTCGGCGATCATCGGCATGTAGATCAGCACCCGGTCGCCCTTGGCCACGCCCTGGGCCTTCAGGATGGCGGCCATGCGCTGCACCTCGGCATGCAGCTCGCGGAAGCTGTAGGTCTTCTCGGTGTCCGTCTCGGTGGAGACGAAGATCAGCGCGTTCTGATCGGCACGGTCCGTCAGATGGCGGTCCACCGCGTTGTGGCAGAGGTTGGTCTGGCCATCGGCGAACCACTTGGCGAACGGCGGCTGGCTGTAGTCGCACACCTGTTCGTAGGGCTGGTGCCAGTCGATCAGCTTCGCCTGCTCGGCCCAGAAGCTGTCGCGGTGTTCGATGGAAGCGCGGTGGAAGTCCTCGTAGGACGAATAGGTCAGGCTCATGTGATGTCTCCTCGCTCGGTGCGGTCTTGGTGTTGTCCTGACTGGGGACAAACCACCGATTGAACGCACAGAGCCTGACAGCGCGCTGTCAGGGGCACAACCCGCACTTGACCTGGGTCACTGATCCGGCGGGAGCATGGTGTCCAGGGCCCGCGCCAGCATCTGGCCGGCTTCGACCCGCGTGGCCAGCCCCTCGGCCCGCAAGCGGTCCAAGGCCCGCCGCGGGAGGGTTTGGGTGCCACTGCCGCGCCGGCTCTTGAACATGAAGAACTGCCCGTTGTCGCTGCGCCAGGTCAGCAGCGCCGTCACCCAACGCCCTTGCAGCATCAGCCGGCACAGGTCACCCACCGCCAGGCCGTCGATCCAGGCGCTACGCTCAGCCCGGGCATGGTCGTTGTCGTCCAGCCGCATCGGCACGGTGGCCAATTCCGCATGGCCGGCCCATTCCTCGCCGGCCAGGGCCGGCCAGCCCGGCACCTCCGCCACCGAAGGGGAACTCGGCACGACCACCTGGGAGGGTTCGCCCAGGTTCAATGCCAGCTTGCTGACGCCGGACAGCAGCTGCACCAGTTCGCCCAGGTGCCCATCGATGACATGCGAAGGCAGCGCCGCCGCCTGCATGCCGTCCCGTGCACCATCCAGCAGGGCCTGGCGCTCCAGCACCGTGGGCACACGCCCACGCTGCAGCCGGTTCAGTGTGGTCAGCAGGTCGGGCACCAGGTTCATGTAGCGCAAGGTGTTCGGGGCGCCCGGCCCTTCCTGCACCAGCGCGTGGGTGAGGACCTGCACCCAGGGTCCCAGCAGGAAGCGCCGCAGGTCGTCGGGCACCGGCGTCTGCCGCAGCTGCTCCTGCAACTGGGCCCGCACCGTGGGCTCCACCTCGCGGCGACGCGTCTCCTGGTCCAGCGAGGACTCCAGCCCCGCCGGCCGCGTCAGGCCGAATTCACCGGGCACGCTGTCCAGTTCGCTCAGCGCGCTGTCAAAGGCCTCGGTCGACAGTTCCTGAGGGCGCTCCAGCTCGGCCAGCATGGGTGCCAGCCGGCCGGCCAGCTCGCGCATCTCCGGGTCCCCCGGCGACTGGACGGCGCTGAGGGCCGCCAGCCGGTCGATCAGGCGCCAGAACGGGTGGTCGGGCTGCTGCAGAGCAGAGAGCTCGTGCGGACTGAGCCGTTCCACCTGGGCCTGCAGGCGCTGCCAGACGGCGTCCATGGCCGCACCGGCGCGGGTCTGGCGTGCCAGCGTCCGGGTCAGCTGTTCCAACTTGCGCACCAAGGGCGGGGCCAGCCCGGCCTGGGTGGCCACCGAACCGACCGCGCTGCCCCCCAGCGTCTCGCCCGCTGGCGCGGAAAACAGCCGGTCGATGCCGATGTAGGCCGAACCGCCCGGCGCCGTGGCCGGCCGCAGCCGGGTGGCCAGGGGGCGCAGCCCCTGGTCGCGCAGCCACTGCAGGTGCTGCTCGAACAGGCGCAGCGTCTCACGGCCCAGCACCGTGGTGCAGGCCCGCAGGATGGGCAGCCGCAGCTCAGGGTCACAGCCCAGGTCGGCTAGGGTCTGGCCAAAGGCTTCGGCCACGATGGTCGGCGTGAGCGGGTAGGCCAGCTCCGGTTCGTGCATCGGCCGCCCGGGCAGGCCCAGGCACAGGGAACGCAGTTCCCGCAAGGTGCCCTCGGTCAGCTGCTCGACCTCACGGGCCAGGCGCCCCGTCTCGATGCCTTCCTGCATCGAGCCTTCATCCATCAGCGACAGCATGGGCGCCGAGTCCAGCAGGAACTCGCGCATCTGCAGGTCCGGCGCCGCGGGAGGCGCCAGCTCCTCCTTGACCCGCTGGGCCAACGCGCGCACATAGGCCTGCGCCACCACCCCGCTGCGGGCCTTGAGCCAGCTCAGCGCCTCGCTGGACTGGGCCCGCGCCCCACCCTGCGCCCAGGGATTGGACAGGCTGTCGCGCAAGGCATCCCGCGTCTCCCGCTCAATCAAGCCAGCCCATTGCGGCAGGCCTGTCACCAGGTGCTGCCACAGCGTCGAGAAATTGAGACTGCGGGTCATGGCGTGAACGGGGTCCTCAAGCGGCATCAGGAAATCCGCAGTTTATGCCCTCCCCCGTCGTGCGCCGATGCGCGCGATGCAAGCGCCGTGTGAAGCCCCGGAAACAAAAAGGCCCGCCATAGGGCGGGCCTGGAAGGGGGCGGGCAATGCACCGTCCGTGGGCGTTCAGCCCAGCGCAGCCACCACTTCCGGCGGGGCTTGCACCAGCTCGATCAACACGCCTTCACCGCCGACCGGGAACTCTTCGTTGCCCTTGGGGTGGATGAAGCAGATGTCGTAGCCGGCCGCGCCCTTGCGGATGCCGCCCGGCGCGAAGCGCACGCCGTGGGCCGTCATCCACTCGACCGCCTTGGGCAGGTCATCCACCCACAAGCCGACGTGGTTGAGCGGCGTGGTGTGCACGGCTGGCTTCTTCTCGGGATCCAGCGGCTGCATCAGGTCGACCTCGACCGCGGTCGGACCGGTGCCCAACGCGCAGATGTCCTCGTCCACGTTCTCGCGTTCGGAGACGAAGGTGCTCTTGACCGACAGGCCGAACATGTCGACCCACAGCGACTTGAGCCGGCTCTTGTCCGGGCCGCCGATGGCGATCTGCTGGATGCCCAGGATCTTGAAGGGCTTGGCGCTCATGGCGGCTCCTTACTCGAAGGCGATGATGGCCTGGTCCACGCTCAGGCTTTCGCCCTTCTGCGCGCGGACTTCCTTCACCACGCAGTCCTGCGTCGCCACGAGGATGTTCTCCATCTTCATGGCTTCGATGACCGCCAGCTTCTCGCCGGCCAGCACCTTCTGGCCCACCTTGACGGCCACGTCGACCAGCAGGCCCGGCATCGGCGAGAGCAGGAACTTGGACAGGTCGGGCGGTGCCTTGTAAGGCATCAGCTTGTGCAGTTCGGCCGCACGCGGCAGCAGCACCATGGCGTCGATCGCGGTGCCGTTGTGGGCGATGCGCAGGGCCAGCGGCTTCTTGGCCATGCCGCGCTCGACCTGGGCCGAGAAGGGCTGACCATTGACCGTGCCGGTGACCAGGATCTCGCCCAGGCCGGTCTGGCTCTGGATCAGGTAGGTCTTGTGGCCCACCGTCACCTCCAGCGTACCGGTCTCGGCGTCATAAGCGCCCAGCTGGGTCTCGTGGTAGGTGTTCTGGCCCTCGGCGCCCAGCACGACCACCACCGGATGGTCCATGTAGCTCACCTCGTGACCCGGCAGCTGACCGCTCATCGCCGCGGCGCGGGTGCGGGCCTTGCGGCGGATGAAGGCCGCCAGCGCGACCAGGAACATCGGGTCATCGTGCGGCACGTCCTCGGCCTTGAAGCCTTGGCTGTAGTGCTCGGCGATGAAGCCGGTGTTGAACTGGCCGGAGACGAACTTCGGGTGGGCCAGCAGCGCCGCCTGGAACGGGATGTTGCTGTTGATGCCGCGGATCACGAAGGCGTTGAGCGCGGCGCGCATCTTGGC